>WQRL01000130.1 GCA_009786775.1 Oscillospiraceae bacterium | reverse complement strand
TCCTATGCGCTCATCGTTCCGATTACAGTAAGCACCGTTCCTGCAATAGCTGCCGCAATAGCCAAGAACCGCAGGGATGAGGCAGGGGTAATTATGCAGTCCTCCCTCAAAATCGTAAACTTGGTCGCCATGCCCGCCGCTGCCGGCATAATGGCTCTTGCAGCGCCGCTCCTCCTAACCCTGTTTGGCTATGATGTGCCTGTCGCCACCATGAGCCTGACAATATTGGGTGCCGCCTCATTTTTTGTCAACCTACAGTATATAACAACTGCAATCCTTCAAGCCAACGGTTTTGAGCGCAGCACTCTTATAACATTCCCCATAGGCATTTTGGCAAGCATTTTGGCAGCGTTTGTACTCTCTGTAAATCCGGACATAGGGGTTTTAGCCACGCCCATAGGGATGCTGGCCTGCTCAATAGTGATATCCATGCTCAATATCGCATTCATCGTCGCCAAGGTCAAAAACAGGCCCAAATTCAGCAAAGTGTTTATCAGGCCGCTCCTTTGTTCAGTCGTGATGTCAGGTGCTGCCTTGGGCCTCTATACGCTCCTTTATAGCTTTGCATCACAGCTATTCGGAACCGGCCGGATCGCTGTAGCTTTTTTCCTCGTGGTGTCTGTGTTAACCGGCATCGCAGTCTATGGGGCGCTTGTAATAATGACGCGCACAATAACAACAGAGGACATGAAGCTCGTACCTAAAGGCGGTAAGCTGTCGAAAATTTTCCGCATAAGGACTGCCGGCTAGTCCGGAAACCCAAGAGTTCCCGAAGTAAAAAAGCGTCAAAATGCCCCAAATGTTAAAAAAATATTGATTTTATCGGCATTTTCGGCAAAAAAAATGCAAAACCGTCTTGCAGAAAGGGCAAAAGTATGGTAGATTTTGAAGACCAACCTAAGTACGGCATCAATGACCTTAGAAAACTCATGGCACTGCTACGCGGTCCGGAGGGCTGTCCGTGGGACAGGGAGCAAACCCACGAGAGCATAAGACGCAATCTTATTGAAGAGGCTTATGAGGCAGCAGAGGCTATTGATTCGGGCAGCATTGATCACTTAGTAGAAGAATTGGGCGATGTTCTAATGCAGGTCGTCTTTCATGCAGACATAGCGCAGGCTGCGGGTCACTTTGACCTCGACGATGTGGCAGACGGGACATGCAGGAAACTTCTGCGCCGCCATCCACACGTGTTTGGCGGTGTAAGTGCAAAAGATGGCAGTGAATCGTTGACATTCTGGGAAGATGTGAAGCGCAAAGAAAAAAATCACGAAACGGTTGCAGAGTCCATGCTCAGCGTGGCAGGAAGCCTTCCTGCGTTACTACGTGCTGAGAAAATTCAAAAAAAAGCTGCGAAGGTAGGTTTTGACTGGCCGGAGTATTCCGGCGCTATTAATGCCCTGCACGAAGAAACAAGAGAGCTTGAAGAGGCGGTCAAAAACCGGAGCGATATTGAAGGCGAGCTGGGCGACATACTGTTTTCTGCCGTGAACGTGGCAAGATTCTTTGAGATAGATCCCGAACAGGCGCTTGAAAAAACCACCCGCAAATTCATAGCAAGATTTTCAAAACTTGAAAAACGCGCACAAGATGGAGGTAAGTTTCTAAAAGATATGACTCTTGAGGAAATGGAAGACATCTATCAGCAGGTGAAATTAGAGAAGTAATCAAACAGATCTTCTTTAATATATAATTTTTATAAGTTAAATTCAGGAGGACGCATAATGAACAAGACAGAACTCATCAATGCCATCGCAACAAATTCAGGATTGTCGAAAAAGGACAGCGAGAAGGCCTTGACAGCAACAATCGACGCAATAACAGCAGCGCTTGTCGCCGGCGACAAAGTCCAACTTGTAGGCTTTGGTATTTTTGACGTGAAAGACCGCGCAGCCCGCACAGGCCGCAACCCTAAGACAAAAGAACCCATCCAAATTCCTGCAACAAGAACTCCGCAATTCAAAGCAGGCAAAGCTCTAAAGGATGCAGTAGCGAAATAGTTTTTTACTAAATTTACTGATTAAAACATGCGGACGCGCTGTAGTGCGCCCCTACATACATTTCCTCAGCATGTAGGGGCGGCCAATGGCCGTCCGTTCGTTTAGGAGAAAGACGTGCGGTTAGATAAATTCTTAAAGGTTTCAAGGCTCATTAAGCGGCGCACCGTGGCTAATGAGGCTTGCGACAGCGAACGAATCAGTGTCAACGGACGCCCTGCAAAAGCCTCTTACTCTGTAAAGGTGGGCGACATAATAGAAATACGTTTTGGGCAGAAAACCTTGAGGGTTGAAGTCCAGAGTATTTCTGAGCACGCCTCGAAGGCGGATGCACCGGCTATGTACAAAGAGGTGCTATAGCTCATACACCTCGTATAGCCCCGTCACGGGGTTTCGTTTTTCGCTGTCCACATATAGCCCCTTACCTGAGAGCAGCACAGTGGCCTCATCGCGCCGGATTTTCCGGCCTAGGTTTTTCTCTGCAACTTTTATAAGCCCGCTGCGCCCGGCTTCCGTGTTTCTAAGTATGGCAGGCATGTTTTTCCCCTTTACCATGCCCATCCAGTCATAGGCCATATGGTCAAGCAAGGTGCTGTGCTCCACACCGCTAAGCTCTGCGCAAACCTCAATGATCTGCCCTGCATAAGCTGGCAGGTCAGTTCCGTGATTCGGTGCAGCTATGCCGATTTTGTGGTACAGCTCAAAAGGTTTAAGTCCGCTTGAGCGCAAAACATACTCAAGCGATGTTAGAAAGCGGCTCTTGTTGTAGGTATGCTGCAAGGCGTTTTCCGCCTGTTTGAGAACTTCAATATCCTGCGGGCTAAGCCAGGGTGAGCGCCGGATCTCATAAGGCGGCTCTTGGCTATATTCGATTCCCAGCTCATGTGCCCGGCTGCGCAACTTGCTCCCGTGCAGGAGCTTTAGAAAACCGAGCTGTAACGTGTGCGCTTTTAATGCGTATGCACGCTCAAAACTGTTTCTAAACTCCTTCAAAGTTTCATACGGCAGCCCCGCAATCAAGTCCACATGCATGTGGATGTTCCCCCCGCTCATAAGCACACTTACATTCCGCTCCACGGCGCTTAAATCAGTCTGTCTGGAAGATGCCTCTAAGGTGGGGCCGAAGAAGCTCTGTAGCCCAGCTTCAAACTGTATGCGCCCGGGAGCCGCTGTTTTAAGCAGATTTAACGTTTTCTCATCAAACAGGTCTGCCGCCACCTCGAAGTGAAAGCAGCACTCCGTGCCGAGCGAGATTACATACTCAAATATCTCATATGCCCGCTCCCTGTGGCAGTTAAACGTCCTGTCAACCAGTTTTATAGTCCGGGCACCTGACTTAGAGAGCTTTGTTAGCTGCTCCTTAACCATCTCCATAGGAAAAAAGCGCACCGAGGTGTCCGCCGACAGGCAAAATGCACAGCTAAACGGACAGCCCCGCGAGGTTTCAATATAGGCGAGCCTGCCTTCCAAAGCCCTTATGTATTCATCACCGGGAAAACACGGAACCGGATGCCGGGGCTCATAGCTTCCATCATGCCTATCACTCCCGTAAGGCTCATAATCGCCATCCCGCCCGTCAAGCCACGCAGGAACCTCATATTCCCCATCACCCGTCAGCACATGCTCTGCCCCTCGCGAAAGCCAGAACTGAGCATTGTAAGCTGCCTCAGGGCCACCCATGATTATCCGCACGCCCGGAAGCCTCTCTTTAATTAGCGCCATTAGCTCAGGCAGCTTACCCGCATTCCAGATGTATGTTGAAATACCCACAACATCAGGCATATGCGCTGCAATCCGCTCAGTTATTTCCTCATTTGAGTGGTGAATCGTCGCTTCAACTATGCTGACCTCATGCGTTTTTTGGGCATATTCCCTCACCCCTGAAGCGATAACCCACGCCGCCAGGGATGAATGGACATATTTTGCATTTATTGCTAAAATTGTTAATCTACTCATATCTTCATTTCTTTTCATTAGATAGTGTGTTTTTCTTTCCGCTACCTTTTATTATCTCACACTAAATTTCAATTGCAAGATATTCCAAAAAACGAAAACTAACGAAAACTAACGAAAACAAACACTTGAAAGGATGGTTTTCTATGAAAAGCAGCACAGAACTGATTATCGGATATTTGGAGAAAAACCCATTTATGTCAAAGGCTGTTACCGCTGCATTACTAACCTTCACAGCATATGGTGTCTACTTTCTTGGCTCAGCATTCGGCACTGCTATAGGCCATTTCATGAATTTTATGGGCTTATAATTGAAAAACGGAGGCGGCGAAAAATGCACTACATCGACCTGCACTGCGACACAATCATGCAATGCTATTTTGACAATAAAAGCCTTAGGGAAAATGACCTTAACATCGACTTAACCCGCTCAAAAGAAGCGGGTCTTATGGCTCAGTGTATGGCTATTTTCATACCAACTAACGACTCAGCCGCACATTACAAAGTAACACAGACCCCTGGTGATTATTTTGAGAGCTGCCTTGCAAAATACAAGAGAGAACTGAGCCTAAACGCAGATCTAATTGCCCCCGCTTTGCTCCCGCAAGATATTGAGAGAAATTTCGCCGAGGGCAAAATGTCCTCAATCCTCACGGTTGAAGACGGCGTAATTATAGACGGCAAGCTCGCTCGCCTAGATGAGCTTTACGGCCTGGGCGTAAGGCTCATCACACTTACGTGGAACTATGAAAACTGCATAGGCTTTCCTCAAAGCCCAGACCCCGGCCTCATGGCGCTAGGACTCAAGCCGTTCGGCATTGAAGCTATCCGAAGGATGAATGAGCTCGGGATCATAGTGGATGTTTCCCATCTATCGGAGGGCGGCTTTCACGATGTTGCAAAACATGTTACAAAGCCCTTCATTGCAAGCCACTCATGCTGCCGCACATTTTGCGGTGCCACCAGAAACCTTACCGATAGCCAGCTTAGCATCTTAGGAGATCGCGGTGGCGTGTGCGGCATCAATTTCGCCCCATATTTTCTTGTCAAAGACTCAATGCACACAACCATCGAAAGCATTGTTTCGCACATGAGGCACATCCGCACCAAAGCGGGCCTTGAAGCCGTGGCCTTCGGCTCTGACTTTGACGGTTTTTCAGGTGAGGCCGAATTCGGCGGCTGCGAAGGTATGCCTAAGATAATTGAGGCTCTGTCAAATTTCTTTAGCCCCAGAGAGCTTGAGATGATTTGCTACAAAAATGCCCTGCGGGTGTTTAAGGATAATTTTTAGTAGCAATAAAATATTTTAAAGACAGGCACCAGTGCCGCAAGTTCCTCATAAAGCATCTGCGTTCTTTCGCTCTCACGGAAACTTATGAAGATATCGTTGCCCAGCACCAGTTCTATGTGGATGGTGGGTGCAGAATCGGGCCTGACAAACAAAAGCCCTGCCCTGAAATGTCCGCGCCAGGCTCCGCCATTGTAGCCATTTGTCCGCATCCCTGCGCCGATTTCCCTCATACTCTGATTTAGTAATGTCACATCAGCAATATTCTCAAGGGCAACACTTGTGCCGTACATGGCGCTTATACTCATGCTTCTATCGCTAATGGTTACAACAGGCTCCCTTTCGCCTATTAGGAACAGCGCCCCCACACCGATAACCGTCACAGCCAAAATCCCTGCACATACACAGAGCATCAGCTTTGTGCCCTTTGAAAAAGGCTTTACCCCTTCGGCCACTTCGATGTTTTCGTTTATTGATTTTAGATGCGAAATGAATCCCGCCTCATCTTTCGGCGAAATGAGAACATTGTCGGAAGCATTTCCTTTTTTATACCTATAAGAGATTTCTAACCTTCGGAGTGACGGCGCAGGCGAGCTAATGGGGTTGCGGGAATTTGCTATGGCCGTGATGCGCATAACATCAATCGAAGGATATTTA
>WQRL01000129.1 GCA_009786775.1 Oscillospiraceae bacterium | reverse complement strand
CAACTAACAAAATGCTCGCCATATTACTTTCCCTCCCTTGAGATTGCCTGTTTCGGGCAAATTTGAGCGCAGACATCGCAGCCTAGGCATTGGGTACCGTCAATCTCTGCTTTGTTTGTACCCCTGCTGATAGACAGCGCGGGGCAGCCGCAGCGGATGCACAGCTTGCAGCCGATACAGGCACTTGCGTCCACTATATATTTGGCGGTAAAGGGATTTCCGAAGAGCTCACGTTCATCCGCGCCCATCGCTTTGAGCGGACACGGCCAGAGCGTTATTATAACCGATGGCTCATCAAGGGCCAGGGCATCTGCGAGGGCTTTTTTAACTGCTGTCAAGTCATTGGGGTTTATCTCGAAAATATGCTTAAAGCCAATGGCTTTAACAATGTCCTTTATAACCATTACAGGAGCGGGGTCACCGCCTAGGCGGCGGCCTGAACCGGGGTTTTCCTGATGGCCGGTCATGCCTGTTATCCTGTTGTCCAAAATTACGCTGATGGCTTTGCTGCCGTTATAGAGCACCTCCATGAGTGAATTTATTCCTGTGTGGAAAAAAGTGCTATCGCCAAGAATTCCGATGGCCCTCAGCTCCTGCCCGCTGCCATCAAAGGCATGCTGCATACCGTGAGCCACGCTGAATGCGCCGCCCATGCACAAGCAAGTGTCCATGGCGTTGTACGGCGGGGCAAATCCCAGTGTGTAACAGCCGATATCTCCTGATATGGCAATGTTTTTTAGTTTGCCCAGCTCATAGAAAAATCCGCGGTGCGGGCAGCCTGCACAGAGGGTCGGCGGCCTTGGTACAAGAAGCTCCTTGTTATAATTAATTACGGGATATGATTCCCCTTTTGCAGATGCCCTTATGACGTCGGGAGTCATCTCGCCAAACGGCGGGAAGGTGTCCTTGCCTTTACATTTATACCCTTGGGCTTTTACCCAGTTTTCTAAGTAAGGGTCATTTTCTTCAATTACATATATCTCGTCAACAAGCGCAGCGAACTCAGCCAAAAGCCTTGAGGGCAGGGGGTTTGTGAAGCCTAGTTTGAGGTAGGTGGCATCCTCTCCGAAAACCTCCTTGGCAAAGTGATAGCACATTCCTGAGGTTATTATGCCGAGCCGGCCCCCTTTTTCGATTTTATTAAAGGGGCTGTTTTCTGAATATTCCGCAAGAGCAGCCATGCGCTTTTCAACCTCTGCGCGGCGTTTTATGGCAAAGGCCGGAACCATAAGGTTTTTCTGAGGATCCTTTTTGTAAGGTTTGGCTTCCACAGAAACTCTGTCAGCGCAATCCACTACGCTCTTAGAGTGGCATATGCGGGTGGTGACACGCATAAGTACGGGGGCATCATAATCTTCGCTGAGCTTGTACGCGTCTAGGAGCATGTCGCGGCATTCCATGCTATTTGAAGGCTCAAACATCGGCAGTTTGGCGGACACTGCGTACCAGCGGTTGTCCTGCTCATTTTGGCTTGAATGCTGCCCGGGCTCATCTGCGGTTATGAGCACCATTCCACCGCTGACTCCCATGTAGGAAAATGTGAACAGAGGGTCGGCGGCCACATTCACACCGACGTGCTTCATGGCAGCCAGGCTGCGCACTCCGCCTATTGAAGCCCCTATTGCCGCTTCCAGCGCAACCTTCTCATTAGGTGCCCACTCAGAGCGGATTTCACCATATTTAGTGAGGTTTGCCAGTATTTCTGAACTCGGAGTGCCCGGATAGGCGGAGGCGAAAGACACTCCCGCCTCCCATGCGCCACGCGCTATGGCTTCATTACCTGTCAGTAGTTGTTTCATTAAATGATTATTCCTTTCGAAATTCTTGGGCACAAATTTTAACCTGCTTTAAGGCAAAGCATAATTGAAAATAATTTTTCTTCAGCGGAAGCTCCGCGGGAAACAAGAACTATAGGGACTCCCGCCCCAAGTACACAGCCTGCCATTTTAGCACCGCTCCAGTAGAGCAGGCTTTTTGCCAGTATGTTCCCTGTTGCTACGCAGGGCACTAGGAGAATGTCCGCTTCGCCACTAATTTCGCTAGGGTGCTTTTTTATGGCGGCGGAGGCCCGGTCAACTGCTATATCGAAAGACAGGGGCCCCTCCACTATGCACCGGCCTAGTTCACCGCGCCTGCTCATCTCCATGAGCTGCTGCGCATCTACGGTTTCGGGCATTTTTTCGCTGACGGACTCCGAGGCGCACAGGGCGGCGATTTGCGGATTTTCTATGCCCAGCTTATTATAAAAGCCTACTGCATTTCGGATTATATCTGCCTTTTGATCTAAACTTGGGTGCGGGAGCATGCCGCCGTCTGTAATTGATATGAGCTTATGATAGCCAGGGACTTCAAGCACCGCTAAATGGGTCATGGTGCCTGTGCCGCGGATGCCGTGTTCTTTGTCCAAGGCGGCCTTGAGCAGCGTGCCCGTTTCAATTAGCCCTTTCATCAGGACGTTCCCGCGGCCGCTGCGTATAAGCTCAACAGCATGCCTTGCGCACTGGGCATCATCGGCTGCGCCGATAATATCGGCATCTTCGGGACTCCTTCCGAGCTCATGTGAAATTTCTATTATTTTTGACTTATCCCCCACTAGAATATACTTCATTGGCAGGCAGTCCGCCGCAGCATAGACAGCTTCAAGGGTGTGGGCATCATGAGCCGCAGCGACTACGAGGGTTTTCGGGCAGCTTTCCGTAAGGCTGTTTTGCAGTTTTTCAAAGTTTTGATACATCCGGAGCCTCCCTAGGATTTTTTAAGAAGCGAGGGTACATCGCCGTAAATCAGCTCATTACATTCCCTATAAGCGCTTTCGGTGGGGGTCACACCTAACTCTTTGGCGCGGTTGAGGTTCTTCCAAGTCTGCACCGGAACTACTTCCTCAACCCTCTTAAAGAGATCTGCGCTGCTCTTGTCATAGCCGTAAACATACTCCATTGCAGCCGCTATAACTCCTGCGCAGTTATGCCACCAGTCGGCTTGGAAGAGAATGTCGCGTTCGGCAAGCAGTTTGCTGAGGATAATCTCTTCCTCCTGACATGTGGCACGGAGCTGGTTATTGGCACCGCCTATTATATATTTGAACTTGACTGATTTAACTTCCTCCTCGCCTAGAATCCCCCCCATTGCGCTGGGGCTGAAAATATCGGCCTTAACATTAATTATTTCGTCGGTAGAAACTACTGTTATATCCCTGCCGGGGTGTGCACTAATTAGCTTTTCGACTGAAAGCTCATTAATGTCGGCCACTATGAGTTTAACATTCTCGCCCAAAACGTACTCAGCCATAGCATAGCCGACAGCCCCGAGGCCTTGGATTGCAACGGACATGCCATCCAGGCTTTCCGAGCCTGTCTTAAACTTCACAGCTTGCTTGAGGGCGAGATATACGCCATAAGCTGTGGGGATAGCTGTATCCCCCAGGGCTGAGCCGGGGCCGCCGCAGTACTGCATGGTGAAATTGTGGTTCATGACCTTGACCATCTCCTTGGGGAAAGCCATGTCAGGGCCTGTAAGGCAGCGCGTCGTGTCGCAGGCATAGGCGAGAAATCCCATTATTTCCATATTAGTTATATCTGGAAAATCCATTTGAATTGTGGTCTTGCAGCCGCCGAACGGGATTTCAGCAGCAACATTCTTAAAAGCCATGGCGCGGGAGAGATTGAGAGCGTCTGCTACCGCCTCGATTTCAGGCAGAGAGAGCTCCTTTCGGCGGGTGGCCCCTGCCATTGTGGCGTGGCTTTTGTTGTTGATTCCGCGCTTGGGGCTGTGAATACCGCAGATGAATCTTATGTTGAATTTGTCATTGTACAGCATGTCCACGCCGAAGTGAGCACCTTGGCGGATGAGGCTCTCAATCTCGCTTAGATACTCCATCTCACCGTGCTTTTCAAACATAGCAAGCACCTGTGCTGAATTGAGGTAGACCGCATCGCCGGTCATGTTACTTCCGATGGAGAAAGTTTTATTGTAGCCTGAAAAATCAGTGCCAGGCTCCCAGTGCTTGCCCGCCATATAGCGGAATATGTCAGTGCGGAAATTGTAGCGGATTTTTAGCGTGGTGAGGCCCTCGGTTTTGAGGATGTTAAATATGCTTGACATGCTATGCTCCTTTTTGGATTTTGATATATTATTGCAGCCCTTAGAAAACGTGCGCCATGTAGCCGCACGCCATCCACAACTAACAATTATATCTTCTGAGGCAGATAAATTCAATTGTGGGACACTATGAATAGAATGAAAGAAAATTGTGCAATATAGACAAGAAAGGTGCTGGTGCGAGAAGTGAAATATGTCGTTTTGACAACCGGGGTTTGGCAAATCCGCCCTATACAAAGGCAGCTTTGCAGTTTAAGTGCGATAGAAGAACTGTGGAGCTTGTAACTTCAGATATTCTGTACAGCCTTTAGGCAGTCTTTAACAAAAAACCGATTGCAAAACCTCACGGATTATGATAATATTCCAGCTAGCCCTCTTGCCTTGGGACAGAGGGCTTTTTTTACTAATAGAGGTGGTAGGTATGAAGGAAAAACTTAAGCAATTAAAAGAGGAAGCCTTGCAGGCGCTGAGCGCTGTGGAAACCGCTTCTGAACTGGAAGCACTCAGGGTTAAGTTCTTGGGTAAAAAAGGCGAAATTACTGCGATTCTCAAGCAGATGGGCTCGTTATCGGCAGAAGAAAGGCCGGTTATAGGCCAGCTTGCAAATGAGATTAGAGCCGGCATTGAAGATGCGGTTGGTCAAAAGAGTGAGGCGCTTGCTAGCGAAGGGCTGTCGAAGCAGCTTACATCTGAGGTTTTGGATGTTACGATTCCGGGAAAGGAATATACCATAGGCCGCCGCCACCCCATTACCATTGTGCTAGATGAGGTTAAGGAAATTTTCATCGGCATGGGCTTTGATATCGCAGAGGGCCCGGAGGTGGAGTTGTCCCTTTATGATTTTGACAGGCTGAACATACCCGCCACACACCCCGCGCGGGAGTGGACGGATACTTTTTACATAAAAGAAGATGAGTCGGTGCATCTGCGCTGCCAGACCTCGCCTGTTCAAGTGCGCGTTATGGAGAACAAACAGCCTCCAATCCGCATAATTTCGCCGGGCAGGGTATACCGCAAGGACGAGGTGGACTCAACACACTCACCTATGTTCCATCAAATCGAAGGGCTTGTAGTTGACAAGGGAGTGACTATGGCTGACTTGAAGGGTACGCTCAACTTGGTAGTATCCAAGCTCTACGGCGAAGATTGCAAAACGCGGTTCCGCCCGCACCATTTCCCGTTTACTGAGCCTTCGTGCGAGGTGGATGTGCAATGTGTCGTATGCGGTGGAGCGGGCTGCAAAACCTGCAAGCAGAGTGGCTGGCTGGAACTTCTTGGAGCCGGTGTGGTGCATCCTAAAGTTCTTGCAGGCTGTGGCATTGACCCCGAAGTCTACTCAGGTTTTGCTTTTGGTATCGGCCTTGACCGCATGACCATGCTGCGTTTCGGCATTGACGATTTGCGTCTGCTGTTTGAAAATGACCTGAGATTCCTAAATCAATTCTAAGAGAGGACGGCAATATGAACATATCAAGAGAATGGTTATCAGATTACACGGACGTAACAGTGTCCTCCAAAGAATATGAGGATGCAATGACGATGTCAGGCTCCAAAGTCGAGGCTACTTTTGAGCCGTCAGAAGAAATTAAAAATGTACTGGTTGGGCATGTTGTGTCAATTGGCAGGCTGCCCGATTCGGATAAGCTGTGGCTCTGTCAGGTTGATGTGGGCCGCGAAGAAGGGCCTGTGCAGATAGTTACAGGCGCCGACAATGTCAGGGCAGGGGACATGGTGCCTGTGGCTCTGCACAAATCGCTGCTTCCCGGCGGTGTCAAAATTACTAAGGGCAAAATCCGTGGCGAGAAATCAGAGGG
>WQRL01000128.1 GCA_009786775.1 Oscillospiraceae bacterium | reverse complement strand
CAAGGGACGTCTTTAGCGGCTTTTGCAGAAACTCCGCAGCGAGGGTTGAAGTGGTGCCGCCGCAGACAATATGTTTGCCCGCTTGCGCGAAAAACAGGGACATCATGCTCGTCGAATCAGAGGCATCGGAGGGGGGGCCTATTAGAAGGTTTACGAAGTTGCGGCCTCTTATTTTGACGACACAGGCTGTGGTGTCATCCCCAGGCTGGGAGTCGTAGAGCTCGTTGCAGGACTCTACAAGTATGGTGGCGAGGGTCTTGGCGGTGTGCCTGGGACTGTACTTGCGCTCTAAGTACTTTATTACATCAGGGCGCTGCCAGCCAAACGGCAGGGTCTTTCCTACCCCTGCGTGGATTACGCCGTCGCTGACTGCCACAAATATGTCGTTTTCAATGAGCGGGATAGTGGATTTGTAGATAGTCTTGCCGCCTATGACCATTGAGGTTTCGGCTATATTTATGGCCTTGCCCTTGCGCATGAAAATGACGCGGGGGTTGTCATATTGTATAATTTCGGCTTCTTCGCTTTTTAGAATCCGAATTATTGTAAAGGTTGAGTAGGCTATTTTGCGGACCTCACAGACGGGGAGCGTGGCGACAATCGCCGAGAGGCATTCTTCGATATCCATGGACGCGGCCATCATGGTGGAGATTATTTTTGCTGTGAGTATGGAGAGGATGCTGGCCTTGACACCGCTGCCGAGGCCGTCGGTGAGGACTATTATGGTTTCGCCATTCTCGGCTTCCACCACTTCAACTGTATCTCCGCAGAGAACTTCGCCGAACTTGTTGAGGCTGGATGTGCCTATATCCGTGCAGAAGTTATCCATTTCGCAGAGTCTCCTTGAGTTTAGTCAGGGCGATCTTGGTTTCTGCGGTAGTTTCACCCAGAAGTGAGGCGATAACCTGTACTGTGGCCATCTGTTTTTCAATGACTTTATCTGTGACTTCAATAGTTGCGCGGTCTTGAGCCTCTTTGAGTTCACGGGCCGTTTCACTATCTGTTATATCGCGCATAATGGCTATGATAACGCGGAAACTCACATCCGGGATTACTGTGAGTGCGATATAGCGGTCCGGGCCGGGAAGGAACACCTTCTGGTCGATTATGTTTTCCTTGGTTTCCAAAACCTGAAGGAAGGGGTCAGGCTCCAAAATGAAGGATACGGGCTTATTTATGACCCCGCTCCGGTCCTCAAGACCGAAAATTCTAGCGGCCGAGGCATTGAATTCCTGAATCTCCAGCTTCTCGCTTAAGACCATCACGCCGCTGAGGGTGTTGCTTATAATTATGTCGCTGAAACTCTGCGCCCTGTCCATGAGAAAGGGCATGCACATGGTTTCATCTGACTTGCCTACTATTATTGTGGCGGCCTTTTCACGGCAGGTGTCATAGCCGCAGCTTCCACAGTTGAGCTCATCTGAGTGCTTGGATTTGCCGATTCTCAAAAGGGCGTTTTCAAGTTCCTTTGTGCCTATTTGAGGGACGGTGACGGCCTGCGGTGAAATGGGTTTGCTAAGGCTTTCAGGGTCAGGCATCTCTACTTCAAAGTCAAAGTTTCCTGCCTGTTTTTCTATGTCCAAGCTGCTTCTTATGGGGAAACTCTGAGCGGTGCCCATGGCTGGGCCGCCGATGCAACTGCCTTCGCAGGCGGACATTTCGATGAAGCAGCGGTCTGTGATTTTGCCTTCGGAAATATCTTTTAATGCACTTATGCAGCGATCCATGCCGTCTACGGTTAGGTGGTGGTAATTTTCGTTATTTGGCTTCATGCTCCTGATGATGCCGCCGGCGATGGGGAAGAGCCTGGCCTTACCGCCCGGTTTTGCAGAGCTGTCTTTGAAGAGGTCAAGATTTTCCTGATTGAGCCATTTTGAAAAACCCTCAAATGTTATAACGCAGTCCACTATGCCGGGATACTGTCCGGCCTCGTCCTTCTTAGAGATACAAGGGCCGATGAAAACAACCTTTGCGCCGGGGTGCTGCTTTTTTATTGCGCATGCATGAGCCTGCATAGGGGAGTGGATTTTGGCCAAATATGGCAGTGCTCCGGGGTAATAGCGCTGTATTAACATGTTGACGGTGTGACAGCAGGAAGATATTAAAATCGGATGCTCTCCGGAGTTTAGCATTTGGTTGTAGTGCGTTTTTACGATAGTCGCACCGGCGGCGGTCTCCTCTACTGCGGTAAATCCAAGTTTGAGCAGGGCACTGGTCATTGAAGCTATGCTCACCCCCGGGTAGTTAGCTGCAAATGAAGGGGCGATGCTGGCGTAAACGGGCTCAGGCCCTTGCAGAAGGTTCTTGGCAATGGGTAAGTCGTCGCGCACAACTTTGGCCTGCTGCGGACAGCAGACAAAACAACGACCGCACAGGATGCATTCATCTTGTACGATATTGGCTTGATTTGAGCCGAAACTTATGGCTTTTACGGGACAGTTACGTATGCATTTATAGCAGTTTTTGCAGTTGTTCTTTTTGACTTTCAAACATTCGTTCAAAGCAAGCACCTCATAAATTAGTTTACATTTACTTCCGTGTGCCGTTGCGCTGCACTGTTTATTTTGTCAAAATTTACAGGAAAATTGCAGCGTTTATTATACCGTTATGCACAACTTATGTCAACAAACGAAACGCCGTTTTGAGGACAAACGAATCAATTTACAAATTTTGAGCGCGAAAGGCTAAAACAAGTAAAAAAAGTGTGAATTGAAGCAGCAGGGGCTGGTTGATTTTCGCAGGATTGCCGGACAGAGTGTGCAGCCTTTGATTTCTGTGGGAATTCCGGCTGCTGTCACTAAGCTGACCGAAGGAATCAAAGGCACGGCCCCATGTCCGGCGGCTGGGGCGGCTGGTTTATCTAGTAACCGGGATTGCGGGGGCGCAACTGGAAAACACATATATTTGTTGACTTACACAAGATGCCAATGTAATATGTAGGGGCATGAATTTATTTTATTAGAGATGAGCAAAACAGGACAGGAAATAGTGTTAGCGCAAGATTTTGAAAAATTGAAGCATTATAAATCGTTATTACCCCGAAAAATGCGGTCAGCAAACAAACCTTGCTGTTATGCGTTTTTCAAATACAGTAATCTGAAATTTACGCTACCCGTTTAAGAGATTTAATGCACCTGTAAGAATTATTGTTTTTAGTGACAACAGCAGCGATAGCGATGGCAAGTAGAGAAATGTGTGCGATGGAGTTAAGGTTTTCTGCTGATTTTCCGTTTCTTACCCAAAGACGCTCTTGACCTGCACTTTTGAATCTGGAGTTGTAGCGCTCACACTCGGTTCTAAGAGAGTAAACTGACTTGAACTCAATCGTATCCCTGTTAATGGAAAGCCTGTAGTCGTCAGGAATAGTAATGTATTTCGTGCAACCTGTGTTTTTGCCTTTCTTGAAAGCCTTGTGATCAATAGGGCAATCGTTTTTAATACTGGTACGCTTATATGGACAGCAAAACTTTTGCCTTGTTTTCCCTTTCTCAGAAAACTTTCCGTCCCTATGCATTGCAAGCCCTGCATCGCAAATAGGATTGCCAATAGGAAGCTTTTTATGGTCTTTCGTCCCTCTGGGGTTTATCGGGATGAAACACTCGCCCCCGTAATCATTTTTCACCGTATTGTAAATGTCCTTAACATCATATCCCTTGTCCCCAATAAAACTGCACTCCCTGACGGGCAGAAACTCATTTGTCTTTGCCAAAATATCCAGGGCGACTGTGCTGTCGGCAACCTCAGCGGTAGTCGTAAGCTCATAGATAGGTAGCCCCGTTATGCAATCGACTAGCACGTGATTCTTGTAACCCCAGTAGAATTCGTAGTTTTTCTCGCTGTGCTGATTTGAGGCTGTATGAACGCCTAGCCTGCAATCCTTGTCCGCCTTTGGCTGATTGTCTTTCTTGAATTTGTTTTTTCTGAATGACTTTGGATTGTTGTGCGAAGTGTTCGCCGCCACCGGCGTTGAATCCAGTCCGATGAAGGATGAGTCTATAATCCCTAGCTTTGCCAACTTGGTTACCTGCTTCTCCATGACGTCTTTGAGCACTTGGTTATCCATATTACGTATGAAACGCTCAAATGTCCAATAGGACGGCAACGATTTCATAATATTGAATCCGCAGTAGTGAGCAATCAACAAATTGTTGTTCAAATAGTCATGAAGGTCTGTAATCTGCGAAAATCCTTCGCATTTCATGACAATGAATGAGCAGAACAAAGCTTCTTTCTGAGATTTTCTTCCGGTCTTAGCGTGAGACCCGCTTACAGGGCTTAGATCCAAGTGCAAAAACAACCCATCGTAGAACTTTGCTTTGGGCTGCGAGACAAACAGGTTTATGTCCTTAATAATTTCTTGTCGATAGATAATGGCCATCTCCTTTCGGTGTGGTTTGACGCAACAATATTATATCATTAGGAGATGGCCGTTTCTATATTATTCAATAGTGACTAACGCAAATTCCCATGACCGCAAAGCATTGTTAATACTGAACTTAATGAGTTTTGCTCATGGCTACACCAATGTTGCAAAAGAGGTGTTTAAATGTGACATGCTGTATGATGTATGGATAGTGAGTAATATAGAGGATATTCTTACTCAGGCTCAAAGGCAAATTGTAGAGCAACCATTTGAAGCCACAGGATTGTACTTATTACTGTCAAGTCTCTTCGATTTAAGCGATAGCTTGGTGTTATGGTACAGCAGTGACTATCAAGATTTAGATTGTGTGCACAATAAGAAGCAGTTTTTAGGCTCCATAAAGGAAAGCGTGCTAGATTCAATATGTGAGTGTTACTTGTATGTAGACTGTCTGGAAGGCAATTGATGAAGAAATGCTGCGGATTGTCGCGGCGTGTGGGGTGTTTGGATGATGGGAAAATCACAATGGAACGAATTATTTGACCGTGAAAACGAACCTACGGAGATTGAAATTAAAGAGTTCGTCAACACACCGTTGTTTGGCGATTTAGACGAGCATTTACGGCAGACATACAAGGTCAAGCCTAAAGTGGAATACAGTAGTTGCGCTATGGACGGCGGTATGTGGAAAGGTTGGAACATCAAGTATAAAAAGAGCGGCAAGTCGCTTTGTACACTCTATCCGAAACAGGGTTATCTGCTCCTGCTCATGGCGGTTAATGTGCGGCAAATGGATGAAGTAGAACTGCTTATACCGTCCTGCGCGGACTATATAAAAGGGCTTTGGGAGCAAAGCGAAGCCGTACACGGCGCAAAATACCTCGGAATTGAAGTGCGGGATAAAGCCGTACTCGGCGATGTAAAGAGCCTGATTGAAATAAGAGCGAAAACAAAATAGGAGGACAGCAGCAATGATATTAAAAGCAAAACGTCTGATACTACGCCCGTTCACCATTAACGATTTTGGGGCAGTACATTCATGGGCGGGCAATCCCGATAATACGCGATACATGGCTTGGGGGCCGAATACCGAAGAAGATACGCGAGATTTTTTATCGGCAGTTAAACCCGGTAAGGATTTTGCCGTTGTTTTGAAAGAAACTGAAAGCGTAATCGGAAGCTGCGGGATATATCCAGACAGCGACAATGATACGGCGGAACTCGGCTGGATTCTACACATAGATTACTGGAAACACGGATATAGTACGGAACTCGGCGGCGAATTGATTAGATATGGTTTTGAAGATTTGAAACTGCGGCGTATATTTGCGCCATGCGCCGCCGCAAATTATGGTTCATGCCGTGTGATGGAGCGAAATGGTATGCGCCGTGAAGCATTGCATATCAAGGCGTTTTGGGCACGAGTGGACAAGGAATGGATTGACGAAGCGAGGTATGCCATTCTTGCAGAAGAATACAGCGGAGGACGTTTATGAAAATAACATACCGTAAAGCGACACAAGCCATAATCACAAAGGCACGGAGGAAAACATAAAAATGTCATT
>WQRL01000127.1 GCA_009786775.1 Oscillospiraceae bacterium | reverse complement strand
CGAGTATGCAAGTACAGCCACATCCCGCGGCATCAGCGTGATTATCGCAGGTGCCGGAGGTTCAGCCCACCTGCCCGGAATGACAGCTTCCATCACCACCATCCCGGTAATAGGCGTCCCAATCCAGACAAAGGCTTTCGGCGGCCTTGACTCATTATATTCAATTGTCCAGATGCCTCCCGGCATTCCTGTAGCTACCGTAGCGGTTAACGGGGCAAAAAACGCAGGAATACTGGCAGCATCTATAATTTCTGTCAGCGACAGCGCCATTGAGAAGAAATTGCAGATATACAAGGACGGTCTCGTAGACATGGTGCAGGAAAAAATTGACCATCTGGAAAAGGTGGGATTTGAAAAGTATCTGGAAGAAGTGGGGAACAAGTAAGATGTCTGATATAAACAGAAAAAAAATAGGAATTGTGGGTGGCGGACAGCTCGGAAAAATGATGATTTTAGAGGCAAAGCGTTTAGGCTTTTATGTTGTCACCCTTGACCCTGATAAAGACTGCCCTTCATCGAGCATAAGCGATGAGCAGATTACCGCTGATTTTGACAACCCTCATGCCTATGTCAAACTCGCCGATAAGGTCGATGTAATAACTTATGAGTTTGAGCACATCCACGCAAATATTCTCGAAAGGCTTGCAGAAAAAGGGCATGTCGTCTACCCTTCTGTGCAAAGCCTTAAAGTTATTCAAAATAAATACAGCCAAAACAGAAGGCTTGCGGAAAATGGCATTCCGATTCCCAGGTTTTCGCTTATCGATAATATAGAAACTATCAGAAGGCTCGGTGCCCCCGATAAGTTTGGCTACCCTATGATGCTAAAATCCACTTTGGGCGGCTACGATGGAAAAGGCAATGCCGTGGTTGTGTCTGAGAGTGATATTGAGGCTGCCTACCTGTCCCTCGGTGGCGGTGATAACCAGATTATGGCCGAGGAATTTGTGGATTATACTGCGGAGATTTCCATAATCGCATGCCGTGGAATTGACGGCTCCAGAGTTATTTACCCCCCGGCGGAAAACACCCACAAGCACAGCATCCTAGACACCACCATTGTCCCTGCAAGGGTGTCAGATAAAATTGTAAAGAAAGCCTCTGAGATTGCCGATAGGGTTATGGAGGTGTTCGAAGGTGTCGGCACATTCTGTGTGGAGATGTTTGTGACACGCAGCGGAGAGGTGCTCGTCAACGAAGTGGCTCCTAGGCCGCACAACTCGGGACACTACACGATTGAGGGCTGCTTTGCAAACCAGTTTGAAAATCATATCCGCGCCATCACAGGCCTGCCCTTCGGCTGTGTAAAGCTCAGGCAGCCTACCGTAATGGTAAACCTTCTCGGCGAAAGTGACGGCCCTGCAAAGCTCTTAGGTCTCTTAGACGCCTATAAGGATCCAAACGTCCATGTCCATGTCTACGGAAAATCTAAATCAAAAAAACTGCGCAAAATGGGACACATAACAGTTTTCGCAAACACTGTCGAAGAGGCTATAGAGCGCGCTGTAAATGCTCAGAAAATAGTCAAAATTACAGGCGGTTAATTAACTTTATATCCGCATCAGTTTCGCAGATCTGCAAAACTTATAACAATATCCCTATTATTTTTCAGGAGGTATCTTCACCCTTATGCAAAATTCTAAATCTGAGGCATATGCTAAAGCAGGAGTAGACGTAACCGCCGGTTATGATTCTGTCGAAATGATAAAGCCGCATATTAAGAGCACATTTCGCCCCGGCGTCCTCGGTGAGTTCGGCGGGTTTGGCGGAATGTTTGAGCCAAACCTTTCCGCAATGAAGCGCCCCGTCGCCGTTTCAGGCACTGACGGTGTGGGGACAAAGCTAAAAATAGCACAGCTTATGGATAAGCACGACACAATAGGCATCGACTGTGTAGCTATGTGCGTAAACGATATAGTCTGCTCCGGCGCCGAGCCTCTCTTTTTTCTTGATTATATCGCCATGGGCAAAAACATCCCATCCCGGATTGAGCGCATCGTGTCGGGGGTGGCCGAGGGCTGTAGGCAGGCTGGCTGCTCCCTCATAGGCGGCGAAACCGCCGAGCATCCCGGCTCAATGCCTGAAGACGACTATGACATCGCAGGCTTCTGCGTGGGCTTTGTAGACTACGATGAGATAATTGACGGCAAATCCATAGAGCCTGGCGATGTAATAATCGGCCTAGGCTCCTCAGGACTTCATTCCAATGGCTTTTCGCTTGTGCGCAAAGTCCTTGCACAGGAGCTGGGCAACCTGGACGCATATGTCCCCGAACTCTCGCGCACTTTGGGAGAAGAACTGCTCTGCCCTACCCGCATATATGTAAAGCCCCTGCTGAGTGTTATAAAGAAGTTTGGAAGCGAAATCAAGGGTATCAGCAATATAACGGGCGGAGGCTATAACGAAAATATCCCCCGGATGCTCCCTCACGGCGTCCGCGCAAGGATTGAAACCTCCAAGATTCCTGTGCCCCCGATTTTCGATATTCTGGCCACCAAGGGTAATATTTCTGCAAGTGATATGTTTAACACATTCAATATGGGCATAGGCCTAGTTATGGCCGTCTGTCAAGATGAGGCAGACTCTGTCATAAAGGCTCTAAGGGAGCAAGATGAAGCTCCCCACATAATCGGTACATGTGTCCCTGGGGAAAGCGGGGTTGATTTGCTTTGGTAAA
This sequence comes from Oscillospiraceae bacterium, assembly GCA_009786775.1. Taxonomy (GTDB): domain Bacteria; phylum Bacillota; class Clostridia; order Oscillospirales; family Oscillospiraceae; genus WRMH01. The sequence goes on along the minus strand of WQRL01000127.1, from coordinate 3,257 downwards.
AACAGCCATATTAGTGTCCGGCGGCGGTACAAATTTACAGGCAATCATAGACTCACACATCTTTGGAGAGATAAAAAACTGTGAGCTTATCGCGGTCATTTCCTCAAATCCTCAGGCCTACGCACTTGAGCGCGCAAAGTATGCCGGAATCCCCACCTATATTGTGGACCGGTCGGTTTTTCCTAACAGAATCAGCTTCACGAAAGCTCTTGTTGACAAGCTAAATGACATCGGTGCTCAGCTCGTCGTCTATGCAGGCTTCAATTTCATCCTTGCCCCGCAGATGGTTAAGGCTTTTGAAAACAAAATAATTAATATACACCCATCCCTCATCCCCTCATTTTGCGGCGAGGGTTTCTATGGCCTGAGGGTTCATGAGGCAGTTTTGGCCCACGGGGTCAAGGTTACAGGTGCCACTGCACACTTTGCCTCTGATATAACAGATGATGGGCCGATTATCCTGCAAAAAGCAGTTGACATTTTTGAAGATGATACACCCCATACCCTCCAGCGCAGGGTTATGGAGGATGCCGAATGGAAAATTCTCCCCGAGGCCATCTCGCTTTTCTGTGAAGGCAGGCTCGAAATTACCGGGCGGGTTGTGCGCATAAAGGAGAAACCTAATGAAACTTAACAGTTTTACCACCCTATTGAATGAAACCCCCTATCCCGGGCGCGGTATTTTAATCGGGCGGAGCCAGGATAATTCCAGCGCTATTTTCCTCTATTTTATAATGGGGCGGAGCCTGAACAGCCGGAACCGCGTTTTCGAGAAAACCGGCGACGGCATCCGCACAAGAGCTCATGATTTCGCCTTGCTCACTGACCCGAGCCTAATAATATATCACCCTGTACGGATTGTGGGTGGCAGCACTGTTGTAACAAACGGAGATCAGACTGATACCATAGCAGATTTTTTTCAAAATGGACACAGCTTCCAGCATGCACTTCGCACTAGGGAATACGAGCCTGATGCCCCAAATTACACACCTCGGATTTCGGGGCTAATTGAGCCTGATGGCAGCTATGTCTTGTCCATTTTGAAGTCGGCAGGGGGCAATCCCGCTTGCTGTGTGCGCAATTTCTTTGAGTACAGCTCCCCAATTGCAGGCACCGGGCACTTCATTTCAACATACCAGGCCGATGGAAACCCCCTACCTTCCTTTGAGGGCGAGCCGGCTGTTATTGATTTAAGCCAGGCCTTAGAACTTGAACCCTTCGCGCAGCAAGTCTGGAATGCACTAAATGAAGATAACAAAGTCTCCCTCTATGCCTGCCAAATTGATTTGAAAACTTTCGGTAGAAAAGACGTTATCATTAACAAAAACTCATGAGGCGGTTAGTCAAATGAAAGAACTTGAACTCAAATACGGCTGTAATCCGAACCAAAAGCCTTCCCGCATATTCATAGATAATGCGCAGCTTCCCGTGACAGTGCTGGGCGGCAAGCCCGGCTTCATTAATTTCTTAGATGCGCTAAATGGTTACCAACTTGTAAAAGAGCTGCGTGAGGCTACAGGCCTTCCTGCGGCTACATCCTTTAAGCATGTTTCGCCAGCAGGGGCCGCTGTAGGGCTTCCTTTGAGCAGCACAGAAAAGCAGATGTACTTCACGGAGGGACTGACCCTATCCCCTCTCGCCTGCGCATATGTCAGAGCCCGCGGAGCCGACAGGGTCTGCTCCTACGGCGACTGGGCGGCACTGTCTGATATTTGTGATGAAGAGACTGCACTAGCTTTACTACCCGAGGTATCAGATGGCGTAATTGCACCGGGATACACAGCCAAGGCCCTTGAAATTTTGCGCACAAAGAGAAAGGGTGGTTACAATATAGTGCAGATCGACCCGGATTTTGCGCCTAAGCACATTGAGTCAAAGGATGTATACGGCATAACATTTGAGCAGGGCCGGAATGAGCTTAAAATTGATGCTACCCTGCTGCAAAACATAGTCACCGAAAATAAAGACTTGCCAGAGGCGGCAAAGCGGGATCTCATAGTGGCTCTTATAACCCTTAAGTATACCCAGTCCAACTCAGTTGCCTATGTCAAAAACGGCCAGGCAATCGGCGTTGGCGCAGGCCAGCAAAGCCGTATACACTGCACAAGGCTTGCAGGCACAAAGGCTGACAACTGGTCCTTGCGCAGCGCCCCTAAAGTGCTGGAACTTCCCTTTAGGGCAGATGCCAGCAGACCAGAGAAGGATAATGCCATTGACCTTTATATTTCCGACGATTATAATGACGTTTTGCAAGATGGCATGTGGCAGGAGGTATTTACAGTAAAACCACCTGTTTTCACAAGGGAAGAGCGCCAGCGTTGGGTCTCTGCCGCAACTGAAATAAGCCTTGGAAGCGATGCTTTTTTCCCATTCGGCGACAATATCGAAAGGGCCAAAAGGTCTGGGGTAAAGTACATTGCACAGCCCGGAGGCTCGATAAGGGACGATAATGTCATAAGCGCCTGCGATAAGTATGGCATGGTCATGGCATTTACAAAAGTTAGATTATTTCATCATTAATCAATCATATACAAACAAAGAGGTAGGAGGACACTAATTTGAGAGTACTTGTAGTCGGCGGAGGCGGCCGTGAGCACGCAATCTGCTGGGCTCTAAAAAAATCACCACGGGTAACAAAGCTATATTGCGCTCCTGGAAATGGCGGAATCAGTGAAATAGCTCAGTGCGTTGACATAGGTGCAACCGATATTGACGCAATGGTTGAATTTGCAAAAGAACATGCCGATTTCGTGATGGTCGCCCCCGATGACCCCTTAGCCCTTGGGATGGTGGACGCTATGGAAGCTGCCGGCCTGCGGGCTTTCGGCCCTCACAAAGAGGCTGCCCGCCTTGAAAGCAGCAAGGTGTATGCCAAAGGAATCATGGACAAATACAATATTCCCACCGCAAAATACAAGCAGTTTACAGATCCCGGGCAAGCCAAAGCCTATATTACGCAGCAAGGCGCACCAATTGTCGTCAAGGCCGACGGGCTGGCTCTTGGCAAGGGTGTTATCGTGGCGTATGATGTGCCAACCGCCCTCAATGCAGTTGACTGGATACTCGTGGACAAGAGCTTTGGCGAAAGTTGCTCCAAGATTGTAATTGAAGAATGTATGTTTGGCCCAGAGGTAACGATTCTTGCTTTTACGGACGGCAAAACCATAGTCCCCATGCTCTCATCCCAAGACCACAAGAGAGCCCTCACAGGCGATTTAGGCTCCAACACAGGTGGCATGGGAGCGTTCTGCCCCTCA
>WQRL01000126.1 GCA_009786775.1 Oscillospiraceae bacterium | reverse complement strand
ATATTTAATTTTCCTATTGACAAACAGGTCGAGGTGAGTTAGACTTGCGATTAGTCGAACTCATCTCGACCTGTCTGGAGGAAAATGAAATGAAGCCTGAATTTAATTTGACAAATGCTGAAACTAAACTTGCGAAACTGATATGGAGCAGCGAACCTATTGCGTCTATGGAGCTTGTGCGGCAGGCGCAAGGTGAGTTTGGATGGTCAAAGTCAACGACATTCACCCATCTGAAAACTCTTATTAAGAAACAAGTGGCCCAAAACGACAAATCCTGCGTAACCATGCTATTTACAAAAAACGAAATTATAGCAGAACAGAGTTGCAGGTATGTGGACGATACTTTCGGAGGCTCCTTGCCCATGTTTGTAGCCTCATTCACCCGTAACAGGAAGCTCTCGCCGGAGCAAGTTTCCGAGCTAAAGCGGCTGATTGACGAACATGAGGAGGGTACACTGGATGGATAACCTGTTTTTGACGATTTTGAACATGAGTCTGACGGGGGCATTTGTTATTGCGGCCATCTGCCTGGCCAGATTGCCACTAAAAAAGGCTCCTAAGATTATTTCATACTGCCTTTGGGCGGTGGCATGGCTGCGGCTTGCAGTTCCGATATCAATCGAAAGCGCACTGAGCCTGATACCATTTAGAGCCGCACCTTTGCAGCAAGCGTTCCCTATATATCAAGTGCCGGTAATGCCGCCTGAAATTGCTGTGCAAATTGCGCCGAGCGTGGGTGGTGGGGCACTTCCGGAAGCTGATATTATTGGGAATGTTATCCCATCTGCGGTGCAAGCCTCCGCTGCTCAGTCTATGCACATGTGGCTGACGGTCGGGGCAATAGTGTGGATAACCGGATTTGCGCTCATGCTTTCATATGGCATAATATCTTATCTTCACCTTAAAACCAAAATGAAATCAGCAACCTTAATCGAAGATGGCATTTACGAGACTGGCGAGATTCAATCTCCTTTTGTGTTGGGTATTATAAGGCCAAAAATATATATTCCGCTTGGCTTAACTCCACATGAGCGCACATATGTACTGCTGCATGAGCGGACGCATGTCCATCGGTGCGACCACATAATCAAATTTGCGGCATATTTCATCCTTTGCCTGCACTGGTTTAACCCACTTGCTTGGATTGCATTTCTGCTTATGAGCGTAGATATGGAAATGTCTTGCGATGAGCGCGTTTTAAAAGAGATGGGCGGCGATGTAAAGCAAGATTATTCAAAGCTTCTGCTTTCACTATCCGTAAACTGGCGAGCAGTCGGTGGGAGTCCTCTGGCGTTCAGCGAGGGCGGGCTTAAAGCCCGGATAAGGAATGTCCTAAATTTCAAGAAATCATCGAAGGTCATTGTTACTGTGGCCGCCATGTTAACCGTTGCACTCAGTGTGGGTCTGCTTGTAAACGGCACAGAAGGGTCAGACATAAGTGCTCAGCCTCCTCAGAGGCTTGATGACTACAGCTATACAGCTTCGTCTGATATTGAAGAGATAAATGAGGGTGAAATCAATAATGCAACCGGCTCATATGCGCTCGTGGCTTCAGATGTGCTTGATGAAGATGCCGCGGAGCAGGAGGAGCAGGAGCAGCAGGAGCAGGAGCAGCAGGAGGCCGGCGTTTTCGGAAGAATACGCGAAGCAACCACCGTCTATCGCACCGACACATCTCTTCGTGTCATTGGCTATGAATTTGGGCATGTTGATTTTTATAAAGGGCAAATTTTTGAAGGAACTATCGTTGAAGTAATTGGTCCTTGGTCTAATGGACGTGTACCTGTGGTGGTGACTTCTGAGGGCGGGCATGAGGCGCATAATGGTTGGCAGAACTGGCAGTTATGGATTGACTCAGATTCATTTGATATAGTAGATTACAAGATAGACCGCTCAAATGCAGGACCGCCGACAGTGGCCTCAAATTTAAGCCTGTTAGGGATTATGTACCACGATACGCGGCTGAGCGACTTTACAATACGAGAGGGGCAGGACATTCTGCTCCACGCCCGCTTAGAGCCTGTCGATACTCCGCCGAGCGTGGAGATTACCTGGAGCAGCAGCGACACAGATGTCTTTGAAGTTGTCCCTATCAATACAAGAGGAGATGAAGCTGTGGTTATAGGAGTAGGTGAGGGCACAGCGGTTCTTACCTTAACTGTCGGAGACGCTGAAATCACGAGTGTTGTGAGAGTGCGCTGACTCCGTGAGCGGGATATTTAGCGAAAATTGAAGATATAAAAGGCTAAACCTCTTGATGTTGTTGCGGGTTTAGCCTTTTTTTGTGATGCTGGCAGTTGTGACGGAGCAAATTAAGAAGAAGCAGGAGGAGGGTAGAAACCATCCGTCGGACACGGGCAAATGCTTCGGGAAAAAGCTAAGCGGCCTCCGTCAGTCGCGTCTGCCTCGGCGAAGACCCTAAATCTTAGTTAAAATTTGTGCTCCAAGACTGCGGCCGCCTAACTTTTCCCCGGAGCACCCGCCCATGTCCGACTGTCCTGTGAACTGTGGCATCAAATATTATGAAGGGAGTGTGAAAAAGAAAAAAGGAATTGTCAAAATACTATCAAAATAAAGAAAAGGATGTTACAATATTTATGGTGAAAAAGAGCTTTACAAACTCAATTGCAGTGCTTTTAATACAAATTAGGAGGCAAACATATGATTAGAGCAAAACATTCATTAGCTGTAATGCTGTGTTTGATGCTACTCGTGTTAATGAGCGGGTGTAGTGGAGGAGCTGTTTCTGTAAATATTCCTCCACAGTTTAGTATATCAAACCCAGGTAATCCTATTGATTTCAGAAATGAAATTGTTAAGGAACTCACACGCACTCCCTTTGGCGTAATAGAAGGAAGTAACGCGATGGCATTTATTGATAATGATATAGCATCTTTGGATGAGCTCTACCTCGTCACAGTTGCGGTTGAGGGATTTGAGCTAACAGCACTTCACATCAGCAGACACACAGTTGTGTATTTCTTTCGTTGTATTGACTCGGCAAGAGAAGTAACCCCTACGCTTAATGAGGTAGTTACAATTGCTTTCCGAAGACTTGAAAATAACCTTACCCCTGATGAGGCTTGGCGAATAGTTATGGAACAGTCTAATCGAAGCGGTAGGGCGCGTACAACCGAAAGTGGGATGATATATCGGGAGGACTTAAATAGTATTAGCTCGAGAATTGGCGATACTTGGCTAAATATCCGCGTCCCCGATAGGCTAAACAGCTACGAATTTCTCCGCGACCTTGCTCTTGAGGTAATAGCAACGTCAGAATTAATTGTATTAGATGATATCTTGGCTGAGCCGGTTGTTTATGGGTAGGGATTATCCCGTCTGAATTGGATGAGATGCTCCATGTAATGCACGAGAAATCCATTGGCCTAATTAAGCCTGTTGCAGTTATTAAGTGGTAAAACAGCGTAGGCTGAGGCTGGTTGACGCATCCGAAAAAGCGTAGGACAGGCATGCTAGCCTGCCTGTCCTAAAAAATTCACGGCTTTTTCATACATCTGTGTTGCTTTTTTGGTACTCTAAATGACAGCGAAAAACAAATTGTGCCATCACTGCGTTTGTGCGGGCGGCGTAGAGCTTTGAAAGAAATAAGAGGAGATGAAAATGAAAAAGACACTTAAAACAATCTTGATTACCGGCCTTGTTGCACTTGTGTTGATTGCAAATGTGGCAATCGTGGCGGACACAGCAAGCGCAGATACCGATGTTTCTTTGGAGGAGCGTCTCATTGGTACATGGCGTTGGGTGGATCAGCACTCTTGGATTGTGGTATTCCGTGAGGACGGCACAATGCTTGATGGTCCGCCGGGGCTGCGCACATTTTATAACTGGATGATAGTTAATGACAGGCTATTTGTTAACGGCGTTGACTGGAACCTTCAGCTAACAGATGACACTATGAGCCTCACAAGGAGTGGGGTTACCTACCTTTATGTTTGGTACAGCGATTCGACAGAAGGTGAAGCAAATCTGCTGTGGCTCATTATTATTCCGATAGTTATCGTACTTATAATAGTTCTCGTAATTGTGCTGCTGGTGCGCAGGAGCAGAAAGAGAAGAAGAGAGATGCAGGAAATGCAAAATATCAAATCTAAACTTGACGGTGATTCCCCGCTCTAAGGAATACGGCAGATAAAGCTGAAAAGGCTTGAGAGTGCGCCCCTACATGTGAAACCTGTTTGGTATCTCACATGCAGGGGCGCATATTTCGTGTTCGGCGGATGGTTTTAGATATGTGTACTGTATCCTGACAATCATACCCAACCACAGGGTGTCGCTGTAAAGCGAATAATTGACTATTGCTTTACGTTTGTGCTATAATAATAGTGCAAACCAATAAAGGAGTGATTATAATGGCACAGGCTATGGTTAACTTTCGTATGGACGAGGATTTGAAAAAAAGTATGGAGCAGGCTTGTAAAGATATGGGTATGAGTATGACGACCGCTTTTACTATATTTGCAACCAAGGTTAGCAAGGAAAGGAGAATACCCTTTGAAGTAGCTGCTGATACTGACCCTTTTTACTCAGAAGCCAACATGAATAGATTACGCCAAGCGATTGCTGATGTCCAGTCGGGCAAAGCCAAGCTGACCGAACATGAGCTTATTGAGGTGGAAGATGATTAAACAGTGGCATGATGATGCATGGGCTGATTATCTCTATTGGCAGACACAGGACAAAAAAACACTGAAACGCATAAACAAGTTAATACAGGATATAGAACGCAATGGTTATAATGGAATTGGAAACCCAGAGCCGTTAAAGCACGACTTAGCAGGGTTTTGGAGTGTTGAGATTGATAAAAAGAACAGGGTTGTTTTTCGTATAAAGGATGGCAAACTAGAAATTTGGCAATGCGGCTCTCATTATGGTGATAAGTAGTTAAAGATTAATGGTGCATATTCCGTTAATCCACTATAACTTTTTTTCTGGTAAGTAGCTGCGAACCGGCGATGCCGATGTTGGTCATGCCTTGAGGGTCTAAAATTAAGTCCAGCTCTTCTGCTGTGAGGTATTTGTCGCGAATACAGATTTCTTTTACGCTCTTGCCTGTTTCGATGGCCTCTTTTGCAATTTTTGAACTGGCATCGTAACCTATATGGGGTTTTACAGCGGTTATTAATGCCACGCTGTTTTCGACATTTTTGCGCAGAAGTTCCTCATTTGCTGTAATGCCACGGACGCAGAACTCGTCAAAAGCCTTAAACGAGTTGTTCATCATGGTTATGGACTGAATCAGGTTAAACACGATTACCGGGCCCATGACATTTAGTTCAAGCTGCCCCGCTTCGGCGGCCATGGATATTGTGAGATTGCTCCCCATCACCTGAAAAGCGACCTGGTTTATAAGCTCAGGTATTACAGGGTTTACTTTGCCTGGCATTATTGAGGATCCGGGCTGGCGCTCGGGGAGTTTAATCTCGTTAAAGCCGCAGTAGGGGCCGGAGGCCATCAGGCGCAGGTCATTTGCGATTTTGGACATGTTTATCATGCAGATTTTAAGTGTTGAGGAAACCTCCACGTATGTGTCGGAGTTCTGGGTGGCGTCCACCAGGCTGCCGGGGCTGCTTATAGGCAGGCCTGTTATCTCTCCTAAATTCCTAACAACATACTCAATATATTTGGGGTCGGCGTTTAAGCCTGTTCCCACCGCTGTTGCGCCCATGTTGACGATGCACAGTTTCTGCCTTGTGTGCCCGATGCGGTCCATATCCCTTTTGAGCACTCTGGCGTATCCGTCAAATTCCTGCCCGAGCCTTATGGGTACGGCGTCTTGCAGATGGGTACGCCCCATTTTTATAACGGAATCAAATTCAATAGACTTAGCCTTAAAGGATTTTTGCAGGCTTTCCATTGTTTCAAGAAGCTCGTTTAAAACCATGTGGGTGGCGATGAAAACAGATGCGGGTACGGCGTCGTTAGTGGACTGGGACA
>WQRL01000125.1 GCA_009786775.1 Oscillospiraceae bacterium | reverse complement strand
ATACCTACCGCAATCATTACATTTTCAAGCCCCTGCCCAAGCGTTGCCGTTATCGCAATGGCCAGCAGTATGGTGGGCATTGCCAAAATTATATCGGTGATTCTCATTATGATGTTATCGGCCACACCGCCGTAGAAGCCCGCAATTGAGCCGAGAGTTACACCTGCGGTCATGCCGACGATAACAACCACGAAGCCGACAGCAAGTGAGTAGCGGGAGCCGTGGGCTATTCTGGAAAAAACATCGCGTCCCAAGCTATCTGTACCCATGATGTGTTCTGCTGACGGAAATTGGCGGGCATTTCGCCAGTCTTGCAGGTTATAGCCGGGAAGTCCCGTCACAGGGTCTGGAGGTGCTATTAAATCCGCCGAGAAAGCCAGGATAAACATAAGTATGATTATGACCATGCCAATCATTGCGAGGGGGTTTTTACGAAAGCGTTTCCAAACTTCTTTGAATTGACTTTGCTTTTTTCTCTTTACTTGAGTTGCAGCTACTGGAGTTTCCATAATTCACCCCTCCTTTACTTATATTGCGAACGGATTCGCGGGTCGATGAATGCATACAGAACGTCAACTGCTAAGTTGACTACGGTAAATGCAACGGCTATAAGCAAAACGCCGCCCCTGACAATTGCGAAGTCCCTGTCAAAAATTGCGCTGACAAGCATTCTGCCCAGCCCGGGGATAGCGAAAATTGTCTCAGTTAAAACGGCACCTCCCAGGAGGAAGCCAAATTGCAGGCCCGCCGTAGTGGCAACGGGGATCAGGGCGTTGCGCAGAGCATGCCTGAATATAACCACGCTCTCTTTTTGCCCCTTTGCGCGTGCGGTGCGTATATAGTCCTGCCTGACGCATTCGAGCATGCTTGAGCGCGTCATACGCATTATGATAGCCGAGGAGCTTGTCGCAATCGCAATTGTGGGCATAATCCACTGAAGCGGTTCGTCAAAGCCCGTAGCAGGCAGCCAGCGGAGAGTTACGGCGAATAGGACTATCATCATAAGCCCTAGCCAGAAGTTGGGGATGGACACCCCCAAGAGCCCGAAGAATGTGGCACCGAAGTCAAATGCGGTATACTGCCTGACCGCTGAAATGATGCCCAAGGGTATACCGACTATAATCGCGACAACAATACCCATTGCCGCAAGTTGCATGGTGTTGGGGAAGCGGGCAAAAACCTCTGTGAAAACAGGTCTTTGAGTGTTGTAGGAAACGCCGAAATCGCCTTGCACGGCGTTAATTATGAAGTTAAAATACCGGACAAAAAATGGGTCGTCTAAACCAAGCTCCGCGCGGAGCCTCTCAATATCCTCAGGTTGAGCTGCCTCGCCGAGCATTGCCCTGACGGGGTCGCCCGGAGAGAAATATCCCAGTACAAACACGACGAACATAACGCCGAGCAGAACGGGAATTAGCATAAGGAGTCTCTTAATTATGAATTTGTGCACCTTCGCACCCTCTTTCCAGAATTTTCAAAAAGAGGGGGCGACAATGACAGATGTCGTCGTCGCCCCCGAAATTGACTGACTGACTTTGCAGTATCAGGTTATGCCGAAGATGTAGACTAGTCTACAAAGTACACCGGTGCATAAGCGTGGTGGCCGGCAGGATTGATTACAAAGTTTCTGAGATTCGGATTAGCTGCTATGAGGGTTTCGCCTTGATTTAGGAAGATCCACGGTGCGTTGTCGCGGATTACGCGCTGTGCATCTGCATAGATTTGAAGACGTACGGCGGGATCTACTTCAGTGCGTCCTCTTTCAAGGAGTTCATCGAGAGGCGGGTAGTACCAGAATGTACGGTTGCCGCCGGCTCCGAAGTTTGCTGAGTGGAAGAGCGGATACAGACCATAGTCAGCATCGCCTGTTACAGATACCCAGCCGAGGATGAACATGTCATGGTTGCCTTCTTCAGTTTCTGCAAGGTATTGTGCCCATTCCATGCCGACAACTTCAACAGAGATGTTAAGTTGTGCAAGTGTAAACTGAACCATTTCAGCAATTTGCTCACGTTGTGGGTTACCGATGTTCCACCAGATTGTTGTGCTAAAGCCGCCAGGCTCGCCCGGAGTTGGGTTGTAGCCTGCTTCGATGAGAAGTTCTCTAGCTCTGTTCATGTCGTAGCTAAATGGCTCTTGTGGCGCAAAGCCCCAAACGATTGGTGCTATTGGGCCATCAATTGCAGCGCCTGTGCCGAGGAATACGTGGTCAACGATTGCATGTGTGTCAAGAGCGTAGTTAATAGCTTGACGTACGAGCGGGTTGCTGATGTGCGGGCGCTGTGCGTTAAAGCCGATGTAGTTTGTGGAAAGGTTCATTCTGCGGATAACTTGTACGTTGGGGTCTGCTTCCGCGCCGGCAAGGTCGATCGGTGCGATTGCAAGAGCGACGTCTGCTGTGCCTGCTTGAACTTCTGCAAGTCTTACGCTGGCCTCAGGAACTGCTCTGTAAATTAGGCGTGAGAGAACTGTGTGGTGGCCCCAGTAAGTCGGGTTGCCAACGAGCTCAACTCTGTCGCCTAAAACTCTGTTATCAAACATGAACGGGCCTGAGCCTACAGGGTTGTTTTCAAAAGCGTCTGTACCAACTGCAAGGTAGTGGTCCATTGGGATGATACCTGCTGCTGTGTGTGCCAGGTGGCGGATGATTGGTGCAAATGGAATTTCTGTGAAAACAGTCAGGTTGTAATCGTCATGTGCAACCGCATCTGAAATCATGCCGAGAAATGCCGCTGAGTGGGGGCTTTCGCCGCCGAGTCTCAGTGAGAATGCTACGTCATGAGCTGTGAGAGGATCGCCATTGTGGAACACAACGCCTTCACGGATGCGGATGTTTGTTGTCATCGCATCAGGCTGGCTCCACTCAACTGCCAGGCCTCTTTCAGGAACTACTTCAAATGTGTTGTAGTCAAGAACGAAGAGGTGTGAGTAGATTTGCTTGTTTACTTCTGAAGATGCAGAGTCGTTGCTGCCCCAAGGAATAAGGCTTACGGGCATTGATGCTGCGATGATTGTGATTGTGTCTTGAGCTGTGTCCTCAGGTGGGGCTACTACTGTACCTGGAGCTTCTGCCGGCGGCGCTTCTGCCGGAGGCGGGGTTGCAGTATCTGTAGGGGGTGCAGTGTCTGGTGGTTGTGCCGGTTCTGGTGCTACTTGCTGCGGGCCGCAGGCTGTGAGCACGAACACGCCGACGAGGATTAGCGCGATGATTGTGATGATTCTCTTTTTCATGTTATCCCTCTTTCAAAAATTTTTTTATAAATATGTTGCGAGAACATAAAAATAAACTAACATTGTATCTTTCTTGTTAACCATTGGATTTAACACGCTGTTGCATGAGTACACACATGTGAATTTACCATGAATCCGTCCGAAATTCAAGAGCTATTCACAAAAAAAATTAATAAATTATTTTATTCAGTTAAAACAATTGAAAAATATTCGTAGAGGCTGAATATTTTGTGCGGTTTAGCTAACTAAAGCGAAAGGGGGCAGATTGAGGTTTGCCCGTTTGGCGAAACCCTGTACGGTAAGGACCAAAAAGGCCCAAAACGCAGGCAGCCAAAAATTTCAAAGTCCTTGTGTAGCATTTTTTTCTGTAATATGCTATCATAGCGGTGACATTTCTGCTTCGGAAGGAGAAGGGTATATGAGTAAGACGATGATGGCTCTTGTCAAGGAGAGGCCGGAACCGGGGCTTGTTTATAAAGAAGTGCCGGTGCCGGAAGTAAAAGCGGGACATGTGATGATCAAAGTTCTCAAGACTGCGATTTGCGGTACCGACCTGCATATCTACAACTGGGATGCTTGGAGTGAGCGGACGATCAAAACTCCACAGATTATCGGACATGAGTTTGTAGGGGAGATTGCGGAGCTTGGGCTCGGGGTTTCCGGATTTAATACCGGAGACATTGTTTCAGGCGAGGGACACATTATTTGCAATGTTTGCCGCAACTGTAAGGCAGGGCGGCGGCATTTGTGCATGAATACTGTCGGCGTGGGAGTGAATAGGGATGGATGTTTTGCTGAATATTTAACCATTCCGGTAGAAAATGTTGTCCGAGTTGCAAAGGGGATTTCATTGGACATCGCCTCTTGTTTTGACGCTTTGGGCAACGCAGTGCACACAGCTCTTAAATTTGACCTCACCGGCGAGGATGTTCTAATAACAGGTGCAGGGCCTATAGGTATCATGGCCGCCACCATCTGCCGCCATGTGGGGGCTAAAAAAATTGCAATAACTGACTTAAATGAATATAGGCTCGCCCTGGCAAAGGAGGCTGTGCCTGATATCTGGGCGGTGGATGCGCGGAAGATGAGCATGCCTGAGCTTATTAGGGAGATGAACTTGACCGAGGGCTTCGATGTGGGGCTTGAGATGTCAGGGGCTGAGAAGGCTTTTATTGACATGGTTGACAATATGAATAATGGCGGGAAAATTGCGCTGCTGGGGATTCATGCGGGGCATCCGAATATAGACTGGGACAAGGTTGTGTTCAAAGGGCTCACAATCATGGGCATCTACGGGCGTGAGATGTTTGAAACTTGGTATAAGATGATGGCGATGCTTCAGACGGGTCTGGATGTTGACAAAATCATAACCCACAGGTTTGATGCGCAAGATTTTGAAAAAGGTTTTGCTGCCATGCAGAGCGGGGAGTCAGGCAAGGTTGTGCTCACCTGGGCCTCGAAAAGTGAAAATTAGACGGATAATGCACAAACAGGCCACTGCTTTACGTGGTTGTGCTGCGCCTTAGGATTATCGAAAGGAATGAAAATTTATATGAAATCGGAAGCTCTGAAAATTTTTGCGGATACTATTGAAGAAATTAAGGCCGCCGGGACTTACAAAGCTGAGCGGGTTATTACTACGCCGCAGTCGGGAAATATCGGCACAACGACGGTGAGCAAGGTTATTAATATGTGTGCCAACAATTACCTCGGGCTTTGCGATAACCCTGAGATTATTGCTGCTGCTCAGGAGACGACGGCTAAGTGGGGGTACGGCATGTCTTCCGTGCGCTTTATTTGCGGTACTCAGGCAATTCACAAAGAGCTTGAAGGTGCTATTTCTGATTTTCTAGGCATGGACGACACCATTCTTTACTCATCCTGCTTTGATGCAAACACCGGGCTGTTTGAAACCTTGCTCGGTGAGGAGGATGCCATAATTTCAGATGAGCTAAACCATGCGAGCATTATCGACGGTGTGCGGCTGTGCAAGGCCAAGCGCCTGCGCTACAAAAATAATAACATGCAGGAGCTTGAGGAGTGCCTCAAGGAGGCGCAGGGCTGCCGCATCAAGATGATTGCTACCGACGGGGTGTTCTCCATGGATGGGATTATCGCTGATTTGAAGTCGGTTTGCGACTTGGCTGATAAATACGGGGCTCTTGTCATGGTGGATGACAGCCATTCTGTAGGGTTTGTCGGAGCCACCGGGCGCGGTACTGCGGAGCACTGCGGAGTAGAAGGCAGGGTGGATATTATAACCGGCACCCTCGGCAAAGCCCTCGGCGGAGCTTCGGGAGGCTATACTTCGGCCCGCAAGGAGATTGTGGAGGTGCTGCGCCAGAAAAGCAGGCCCTACCTGTTTTCCAATACCCTTGCGCCGACCATTGCAGGCGCATCGCTTCAAGTTCTCAAGATGCTAAAGGACGACACTTCGCGCCGCGACTTGCTTGCGGAAAACACCGCTTACTTCCGTGAGAAGCTGGCAGTGCTGGGTCTGAGTGTTGTTGAGAGCACTCACCCCATAGTGGCGGTGATGTTCGGTGACGCAAAGCTAACAGGTGAGGTTGCGGCCCGCATGCTTGAACTGGGTGTGTATGTCATAGGATTTAGCTTTCCTGTCGTACCGCGGGATAAAGCCCGCATAAGGTGCCAGGTTTCGGCAGCACACACAAGGGAAGAGTTAGATCACATTGTTAAAGCCTTTGAAACGGTAAAAAAAGAATTTAG
>WQRL01000124.1 GCA_009786775.1 Oscillospiraceae bacterium | reverse complement strand
GCATCAATATCCCTGCTGATGGTGCGGCGGTTCACCTCAAACTTTTCAGATAAGTACGGAGCGGTCACCCGGTCATTTTGCAAAAGGACAGTTAGAATGCCCATAAGCCGGTCCAATTTCATTTTAATGCCCCACCTTTCGGCAATTTTCGGCACAAGCAGCCATAAAAGAGCTGCGCAGCCGTTAGTGCAAACTTCATATTTTAATTATAGCAATTATAACACGACAGCATAATGTCGTGTTATAAAAAATACAAAATGGGCTGCCGAAGATTTATAAAATCATCTCACGGCAGCCCATATACTGTTAGCTATTCTTACACTATCTCCAGAAACTAATGCGCTCGTCTACTGGTATGTACATTCCATCTCCTGCTACTACTCCGAAAACCTCATAGAACTCATCTAGCTGGGCCAGAATGAAATTAGTTCTCAGCAGCGGGGGAAGGTGAGGGGCGCTGAGCATCATGAAATTAGCCACTTCAGGGCTCATGCGCGCTGCCCAGATTCTAGCCCAGGCCTTCATCACAAGTGCAGGGTCTGCATCTTCCATGCCGGCTGCTACTGTGAGGGCAACCTCCATCGCACCTAGGTCAGTTACAGCCTCGCCCACTGTGAAGGCACCGTCGATATTCATTCCGGCAAATTCGATTGAATTTAGGATTTCAATGACTCTGGCATTTCTCTCGGCAAACGCTGCGGAATCGGCTTCTGTCCACCAATTTGTCATAGTGCCGTGCTTATCAAACTGAGAACCCATGGGGTCAAAAGCGTGGACAAACTCATGGGCGATTACTGCGCCAATTGCGCCGAGATTTTGCTCTCTGGTGCTATCCGTGCTATAAAACGGGTACTGCAGAATGCCTGCCGGGATTATTATAGCGTTGTCCATTGCGCTGTAAAAAGCGTTTACAGTGGATGTGGGAAGGGATTCCCAGATATTGACAATTGCGGGGTTGCTTATTTGCTCAAATGACAGTTCGTTACTGAGCCTAGCTGAACTGAACATAAATTCAACCAAGTTGCCGCCCAGGGCTTGCGGGCGCACTTCAAAGGGAAGTTCGCTTATTGGTTCGTCAGGGAAGGCGATAAAGGCCGTGACTGCTTCGAGTTTTTCAATCGAGGCAGCTCTGGTTTCTGCGCTCATCCATGTGAGGTCAGCAATCATCTCACCCATTACAGCCCTAATCTCCTCTGTCATTTCCGTAACATCGCGCTTGAGCTCAGGGGAGCTGAATCTCTGGTAGTACGCCCGTGAAAATGTTCTCCACATCATGGATGTGACAAACTGCTGAGCGCGGTCCTCAATTGTCAGGCCGTCGCTCATCGCTTGGCCGAGGAGAGCCGTCAGCAAACCATCAGTTATGTTTGCAAAAGCATCGTCCAAAACAGGCATAAAGGCTGAGAAAATATGAATTAGCGCAGCATCTTTAAGCGTTTGCAGATTCTCTTCAACATACAGGCTGTTTATAAATTCAACATAGTCCAAAACTGCGCTGTATACGTTCATATCCTGTGCAAGCTCAAAGATTTCCTCTATAAATGTGAGGCTTTGAGTGACGCTTGAAGCCTCAAGCACATCTTGCCATGTGGTGGGGGTGAACAGCACTTGCGGGTCAGCGGCAGCCGCTGCTGGGAGCATTCTAAGCGCCCTGGCTTGCTCAACTGCAAACAATGCTGCGGCTCTATCTTCTAAGTCCTCTGTTTCACCTATGTGCATGAGCATTTCTGCAAGCATTTCAATATATGCCGTATGTATATGTGCCAGCGAAGGGTCGTCTGCATAGAGATCCCTTGAGCCCAGGGACAGGCCGCTCGGCATAATGAAAGCTGCCCATTGCGTAGCATCTACCCTTGCATCTCTCGCAAAAGCTAAAGAGTAAAAAGGAACCAAGCTGAAATAATGTGAATATCTTCTGGCGACTTCCAATAGCTCATCTATTGAATCAGCATCCCTTACTGCATCGAAATAAGGCTCAAGCAAACTTATTGACGCTATTCTAGCTTCATTGTCAAGGAACATAGTGTGTAGCTCGCGGGCCATCCACTCATCTGAGCCAGGGGCGAGGTTTGTGTTAGTAAGAATTTCATACAGGATAACCTGCTGCTGCTCTCTTACCTTTTGGCTTACATCACTAAACGACATCGCCGCCACTGCTCCTGGATGGAATGTGCCTGTGGCGAGAAATTGCCTGTTTACATACGCAAAGAAATTGTCGCGCAGCCCAACCTGCTGTAATGCATATGGCGTGCCTGGGGCAATCATAAGGGCTGTAGTGACCGCATCTATAAATGCTTCGGCATCGTGCATCATCATCTGGTGTCTTTCGATGAGAGACCTGTCAACCATAGTCAGGTCAAGCAAAACCGACGCCGCAGGAACTGCCCAAGATGGGACTGAAAGGCCTGAGGCTTGCGGAGCCAAGTCACCGTCAAAGCCCAGCATGTTATTTATCATAGTGGCAGCTTCCCAGCCGGTTATCAATTGGTCGGGGAAAAAGCGTCCGGCGCTGTTGCCTACCATGTAGCCGCTTGAGTGTACAGCCGCAATTGCCGCTGCATGTTGATGGCCGGCGGGCACGTCAGTAAAGCTAGGTGTTCCAGAAGCGGCACTGAGCTGAAAACTGTCAGCCACAAGCCTTGCAAAGGCTCCTCTGGTTATGGGCTGTGTCTGGGGGGCAGCGTCTGTGCCGGCTGCTGCAAACACAGTTGAAAGCGTCGTCATCAGCATTACAATTGCCAACAACAACGCCCCTAGGTTCTTGAGTAATTTTTTCTTCATAAACATCTCCAATTCTTTCCTATATATATTAATTTGCAGTCTAGAAAACCGCAAAATTAATCGCCCTAAGGCTTCAGGGCACTCAGATAAGTATAATATATGAACAGGCTGTAGTCAAGAAAGGATTTTGGGTTTTGGCGTACAATTATGTCAGCATATTATGTTAGCATAGAGCCGCAGACTTGACCTTGGCGTCAATGCAGTATATAATAAAACTTCGGCAAATTTATAAAATGCAGATAATTAATGGCGCGCAACGCACCACTAGAATGGACTATTAAATGACTTTCAAAGAACTAAACTTAATCAGCCCTATATTAAAGGCTATAAATGATGAGGGCTACGAGCAGCCATCTCCGATTCAAGCACAGGCGATCCCCCCGCTGCTGGAAGGGCGCGATGTGCTGGGCTGTGCCCAGACAGGCACAGGCAAAACGGCTGCTTTTGCAATACCTATTTTGCAAAAATTATTCAAGGCAAATGCCACGAAAACATCAGGGCGTGCGGTAAAGGCGCTTATACTGACGCCGACAAGGGAGCTCGCCGCACAGGTGGGGCAGAGCTTCAAAACCTATGGGCGCTACACAGGACTGAAAACTATCGTGATGTTTGGCGGAGTAAGTCAAGTGCCACAGGTTGAGGAGCTGCGTGCAGGGGCAGATATTTTAGTAGCGACACCTGGGCGGCTATGTGACTTAATCAATCAAAAAATCTGTGACTTGAGCAGCATATCTTTTTTTGTCCTTGATGAAGCGGACAGGATGCTGGACATGGGATTTATTGCCGATGTAAAAAAAATTATCGCGCTAATCCCACGCAGCCGCCAAACTTTGCTTTTCTCAGCTACAATGCCCAAAGAAATTGCAGCCCTGGCTGACACAATCCTGCAAAAGCCCATCAAAGTCACTGTGACTCCTGTATCGTCACCTGTTGAAATAATCGACCAGTCAGTTTACTTTGTCGATAATTCCAGCAAGAGCGGCTTGCTTTTGCACCTGCTCAAAACCCAGCAGGTGTACTCAGCGCTGGTTTTCACCAGGACAAAGCGCAGGGCCGACCAGGTTTGCAGGACTCTTAACAAATCGGGGGTTAGTGCAGGAGTAATCCACAGCGATAAGTCGCAAACGGCACGCCAGAGGGCTCTTGCCGAATTTGCCGCAGGCAAGACTTGGGTGCTTGTCGCCACAGATATTGCAGCAAGGGGCATAGATATCGACAAACTCACGCATGTCTTCAATTATAATTTGCCTGAGGAAGCGGAGGCCTATGTTCACCGCATCGGCAGAACAGGCCGTGCAGGGCATGAGGGCACAGCGATTTCCCTGTGCTCATTTGATGAGAAGCCTTATCTGGAATCAATACAGAAGCTAATCAAAATGGACATCCGCGTGGAAGAGGATAACCCCTATCCCATGCAAAACTTTGAGCCTCGGAAGCCCCCTGCGCCTAGGCCTCCGAAATCGTCTGCCGGCTCAGGCAGGCGCAAGCCGCACCCCAGCACAAAGCCAAACAGGCCTTCAAGGCCGTCGCCGGACGCAAAAAAACACAGGTAAGCCGCCGCACGGCGGCGCTGGTGTACAAGAAATTTTGCGCAAATGCCCAAAACCGAAAAGTTCTGCAATCGAAGAAGATTACAGAACTTTTTTGTTGTGAAATTATGTTGTGTGCCCTTAGCCTCCGGCTGCAAATGCTTCCAGTACCATGGCGCGGTGGAGCCTTGGGGATGTTGTGCTGCCGTTGTGGTTTTCGCTTCCGAGAAAATGCAGGCAGATATGGCCATTCATTCCGTTGCCTTGTACTGCGCCGCGGCCATGGGGCATTGCGTTTATGCTTGCAGCTACTGTTCTGCCGTCAAAAGTTACCCAAACAGGGCGGCGGTCCCAGCTCCAGTTTCCGCCATTGAGGCTTCTGATGGTATCAGAGTCAGCCTGTGTTGCAGCCTCGACATCAGCATGCCTTCCTCTGGTAAATATCCTGACATTATATGTTCTGCCTGTTCTGACATCGGTTATATGTACAACTTGGCCATCGCGGAGCATTCCTCTGACAACCGACCACTCAAGGAGCTCAACATTATTTACATTGCCTCTGAGCAAATCATTTCTAATGTAACCAGTAGCGCCGTTAACCTGCACTCTTGCCCATGCGCTGGGGTTTAGTGCAACCACCGAAACCGCAGTTCCTTCGTCGAGCATAGTAACAACGTCTGCATCCGGTGATGCGCTGCTGCGGACGTTAGCATTGGCTGTTGTCCAAAGCGTGACGGGGTGGTTCATGTTAACACTAGCAGTTGAGGCGGCAGGTGTGCTTGAATTTGCGTTTGCATTTGAGCTGGCGGTGCTGCTCTGGGGAGCTTGAACACCAGTAGTGGTAAGAAAGTCCGACCTAATAAAGCCTTCTGTGCCTCCAACGCGCACCCGTGACCAGGCCGCTGGGTTGTGAGTTAATACTTCTACCTTTGCTCCTGCATCGACTACGCGCAAAACGCTTGCGTCCAGTGCGGCTTCGCTGCGCATATTAACCCCATAGGTTGTCCTTAGTGTTGCGGGGCGGGAGCCTGTAGGTACTTCGAGAAAATCAGATCTTATAAAGCCTGTTGTGTTGCCAACGCGTACCCGTGACCAGCCCGCTGGGTTGTGTTCCAGGACTTCTACGTTGCTTCCCACGCTGACTGTGCGCAAAACGCTTGCGTCCAGTGCGGCTTCGCTGCGGATATTTACACCGTTAGTGGTTCTAAATGTCCCGGCGGCCATAGCTGTTTGTGTAAGTGCGAACATGATTCCTATTATTGTAGCCGCAAAAAGTAGATTTTTTAGCCTTGTCTTTGCCATTATGTCCTCCTGAATAACTGAGTCTGCGGCTAATAGTAACAGATTATGTTTCTTTTGTCAACCTTTTGTTTGTTTTTGTAACTTATTGTAACCCGATGGTTGAATAGACTTACTTCGGACAAAGTTCCAAATGGCAATATGCCACTATATTTCACACACATCTAAAACTATCCGTTGAAATCATCCGTCGGACACGGGCAAATGCTCTGTGAAAAAGTGTGGCGGCCTACGTCAGTCACGTCTACCCTGGCAGAAACTTTGGGCCAAGGACAAAACTTGTGTTCCAGGACTGCGGCCGCCCCACTTCCCCCCAGAGCACCCGCCCATGTCCGACTGGTATGGGCAAAACAAGAAA
>WQRL01000123.1 GCA_009786775.1 Oscillospiraceae bacterium | reverse complement strand
GAGGAAGAGGCTTATTTCTTCCGCCAGTCAAAGTACGCGCAGAAAATAATGGACCTTTATGCTGCCGACCCCGACTTTCTACAGCCCCAGTCACGCATGAATGAGATGCTCAACAACTTTCTAAAGCCCGGTCTTGAGGACATCTGCGTTTCGCGGACGACATTCAAGTGGGGCATACCTGTGGACTTCGACCCCGGGCATGTGGTGTATGTGTGGGTGGATGCGCTCAGTAACTACATTACGGCACTGGGATACGGCAATGACAAGTATGCCGATTTTGACAAATACTGGCCCTGCGATGTGCATTTCATGGGCAAGGAGATTATACGCTTCCACTCGATTTTGTGGCCTGCGATGCTGATGTCGCTAGGGCTGCCGCTGCCAAAGCGCGTTTTTGGCCACGGCTGGCTGCTCTTTGGGGGCGACAAAATGAGTAAGTCCAAGGGGAATGTGGTAGACCCGATTATTTTGGCTGGCCGGTACAGCGTGGATGCGCTGCGCTTCTTCCTGCTGCGTGAATTCTCATTCGGCTCAGACGGCAATTTTACAAATGAACTGCTTATTTCCCGCATAAACACCGACCTGGCAAACGACTTAGGCAACCTTGTTTCCCGGACAGTTTCAATGGTGGAGAAGTACTTCGGCGGCACGTTGCCGGAAAATCAAGAGAGCGGCCCCGAAGATGCTGAACTTCTGGAGATGGCGGGGAACTTGCATGGCCTATACGAAGAGAACATGGAAAAGTATGCGTTTCAAAACGCAATTGTAGAGGTTCTCAAAGTGACCTCCCGCGCCAATAAATACATCGACGAAACAGCCCCCTGGGTACTGGCCAAGGAAGAGGACAAAATGCCGCGCCTAGCTGCTGTTTTGTATAACCTGCTTGAAACAATCCGCATCTGTACCGTGATGCTTCAGCCTGTAATGCCTGAGGCCTGTGAGAAGATATTTGCACAGATAGGAGCTGCAAAGGAACTGACCACCTTTGATAGCGCAACTGCATATGGCGGACTTCCCAAGACAAACACCGTGACAAAAGGTGAAATAATTTTCCCAAGACTCGACCTTGCAAAAGAGCTAGAGGCACTTGCAGAAATGTAGGCCTTCGTTTTCACGACTAAGCTGACGCACAGCGTCAACCAATACAAGGGGGATATGTTGTGACAATACTAATGTCGATTTTACTCGGAATTATTCAAGGGATTGCTGAATTCATTCCAGTTTCAGGATCGGGGCATTTCGCAATTATCATGGCACTCTTTGACAATGCGCAAATCCGTGAAAACAACGCAGTATTCATGGTGTTTATGCATCTTGCTACGTTGATTTCGATATGCGTTGCATTCCGGAAAGAAATTGGGGAGATGATCTCTGATTCGCTGGAATATCTCAGAGACCGCGGGGACAGCGTATCAGGGGAGGCGGCAGCGCTCAAACCGCCTGCGAGGACAACTCTCTTTGTTATCATCGGCACGCTTCCCATGCTAATCGCCCTGATATTTAGGGGCAGGGTTGAAGCCCTCATGTTAAACACAGCCTTCGTCGGTTTTGCGCTTATTGCAACCGGTGCGCTTCTAATTGTAACCGACAAGTATATAAAGCGGGGGAGCAAGAGCGAAAAAACAATGCAGCTCGCCGATGCTCTTTTAATCGGCCTTGCGCAGGTCGTCGCAACACTTCCCGGTTTTTCACGCTCCGGCACAACCATAGCAGTGGGGCTTGCCCGTGGGTTTAGCGGAAGTTTTGCGGTGAAATTTTCTCTGCTGCTGTCCATTCCGACCGTGTTCGGCGGGGTTATTTTTTACATTTCCAGAGCAGTCAGCAGTGGAGCGGGTTTCTCACTTTTCGGTACATACCTTATAGGCTTTGCCATTGCAACGGTTATCGGCTTTTTCGCAATACAAATTCTCCGCCGCATATTGGCAAAAGGCGGTTTTGGCAAGATAGCGTTTTATTGCCTTATCGTCGGTGCGGTGACACTTATTATATCTCTAATTTTCTAGGAGGCTAGATGGCTCAGTCAAATCGCGGAAAAAAGACTTCACAGGCTGCTCCCAAAAGCAGCGCAAAACCTAAAAAATCCAGCAGCTCCCCCAAAGAGAGCCCTGCAAGCGGCAAGACTCCGCGCAGGCGCGAAATAATGGCTGCTGTCTGCTTTGTTTTGGCAGCATTTACGTTTATCTCATACTTTACAGCCGATGGAGCGTTCATAAATTTATTCACGGGACTTGCCAGAGGACTTGTAGGCAGGGGCTTTTTTTATTTGGCACCGGCACTTTCGCTGTGTGCTATCATTCTGACGTTCCACAGAGGGCGGCCTATAGTGTTCCGCACGGTCTGTGCCCTGCTGCTGTGTGTGCTCGCAGGCACGTTAACCCACCTCTTTACGCGCCCGGCGGGTTATGAATTTGCGGTTTCATTTTCCGAAGTCCCGCAGCTTTGGGAAAGCGGGCTACAGCTTGAGTCAGGAGGGGTTATAAGCGGAACCTTGGCGGAGCTGTTCGGCTGGCTCTTCGGCAGGATTGGGGCTACGGTAGTGCTGGTTATCCTGACGGGCTTTTTCCTTCTCTCTGCTGTCAATAAATCAATCACAGGGATTGTGGATGCTGTGAGAAACAGGCCTAAAGTGGCATATGAGCCGCAGCCGGAGCCTGATCCAAGCTATGTTCCAGAGCAAAAACGCGCTCCGGTTCAAATGCGGGCACCTTCGCCGAAACGTAAAAAGGCCATAGACATACCCGTTGATGAAGCCGAAACCCCGACCGCCCCTCCCCCCACCGCACCTGCTGAAAAAGCAAAGGACGAGCCCCTCTTCAAAACCTCGGCAAACTCTGAGGAGGATTTGCCGCTGGACATACCCTTCATGGAGCGCAGGCGCGGCGGCAAAGGCGGTGTGCAGCCAGGCGGACAGAGGTCCAGGGCTTCTGATATAACCCGCATTGTGCCTGATTTAGATCCTGATGAGCCTATGGAGCCTGTGGATGCCGGGCCTGCGGATACCGAGTTGAAGGAAGATATAGAATATGCGCCTTCGCCGGCGCCCGTGCCGGCAGCGCCAGAGCCTGCAAGAAAACCACGGGAACCAAAGAAACCGGAGCTGCTTGAGCCTGTGGAAATAGATTCGGAAGCCAAATATATATTTCCGCCCCTGGATTTACTCGCAAAAGGCAGCGGGCAGACAGGCGGCGGCGGTGACGAGGTGAGGCAGAACTCACAGCGTCTTGAGGCTGCATTTCAAAGTTTCGGCGTGAATGTCAAGATTTCCAACGCCACCAGGGGGCCTTCAGTTACCAGATACGAGGCATCGCTGGAAGCAGGCGTGAAGCTCAGCAAGCTGACAAACCTAGCTGACGATATAGCCCTTTCCCTAGGCACAAGCGGCGTGCGCATAGCTGCGATGCCGAACATGATATCCACAGTGGGTATTGAGGTGCCCAATAAGAGCATTAGCACCGTGTACCTGAGGGAGATAATCGAGTCCAGGGAATTTGTCACAGCCAAGTCGAAGCTGACATTTGCAATTGGCACAAACATTTCAGGTGAATCCATAGTGGGAAATGTTTCTAAAATGCCGCACATGCTGGTAGCGGGCACAACCGGTTCAGGTAAATCGGTATCCCTTAACTCAATAATACTAAGCATACTCTACAAGGGTTCGCCCGAGGATGTGCGGTTTATAATGATAGACCCCAAAATGGTGGAGTTTAAGGTTTACAACGACATCCCCCATCTTCTAGTGCCTGTCGTGACGGATGTAAAAAAAGCCTCAGGTGCGTTACAGTGGGCAGTTTTTGAAATGACTAAGAGGTATACACTCTTCTCTGAAACAAGTGCCAGGGATCTTGAGGGCTATAATCAAATCGCCAGGGAGGATGAAGAGCGGGAGGTTCTGCCGAGGATTGTTATAATAATAGACGAGCTTGCAGACCTCATGATGACGGCGGCTAAGGAAGTCGAAGAATCTGTCTGCCGCGTAGCTCAGATGGGCAGGGCCGCAGGAATGCACCTTATAATTGCTACTCAAAGCCCGCGCGCAGATGTAATAACAGGCCTCATGAAAGCGAACATCCCGTCGCGGATATCTTTCAAGGTGTCCAGTGCGCTGGAATCCCGGATAATTTTAGATGCGGCAGGAAACGCCGACAAACTGGTGGGCAACGGCGACATGCTCTTTGCCCCTATAGGGACAGATAAGCCCATGCGCGTTCAAGGTACATGGGTGTCGGATGAAGAGCGCGAAGCTGTTGTAAACTTTGTCAAGAGCAGCGGAGAGTCGCAGTATTCCGAAGAAGTTCAAGATGAGATAGACAAGGCTGCCATAGAGAAAGGCTCAGGCGAGAAGAAAGTAGATGATGCGGAGGCCAGCGACCATGACGAGATGCTGCCCCAAGCCGTGGATGTCATTTTCGAGACAGGCCAAGCCTCAGTTTCAATGCTCCAGCGCAGGCTCAAGTTAGGCTACGCCCGGGCTGCGCGGATAGTAGACCAGATGGAGCAGATGGGCATAGTCGGCCAGTTCGAGGGCTCCAAGCCGCGCTCTCTGCTCATAACCAAGGATCAGTGGCGGCAAATGCAATATGTGAGCGGCAATGCCCCCGAGGACAAGCCTTTGGCTATGAACTCCCTTCCCCTAATGGTTTCATCCAACAATGAGGGTCTGGATGATGAGGATGAAGAAGAATAATCTAAAAGCCCCCGGGAATTCCGTTCCGGGGGCTTAACACGCTGTCTTGCAAATTTATGAAATTTTGTTTAGAAACTTTGGCTTTTGTGGCACTCTCTAAAGTAGAGCTTGAAAAATAAGGTGAATTTTGGGGTTTTTGCCTGAGAGATTCCTATGGAAACTAATGGATTGTTATGATATACTCATTGAGGACTTTGCTTTGCGGCGTATCTATGCTTGCAAGGCGGCAGTATTTGAAACCAAACTACAAGGAGAGATAAATTGAAAGTAATCCTAAAGACCGAGGGTTTGATGAAGACCTTTCGGCTTACAGCCAAGCAGCAGAAGCTGCAAAATACTAAAAAGAAAGTAATTACAGCCGTAGACAACCTCAACTTCGAGGCTTATGAGGGTGAGATATTCGGACTGCTCGGCCCTAATGGCGCGGGCAAAACCACTACACTGCGTATGCTGGCCACCCTTATAAAAGCTGATTCAGGGGATGCCATAGTAGACGGCGCGAGCATTAAAACTGACCCCGCAGCGGTAAGGGGCAAAATTGGGTTTCTCACAAGCGAACTAAAGCTGGAGGATTTTTTTACGCCGAACTACCTGTTTGATTTTTTTGCAAAGCTCCACAACATTGAGCCTAGTGTGAGTGAACGGCGCAAGAAGGAATTATTTGCGAAATTCGGAGTGGATAGGTTCGCCGAGGTCAAGGTTTCAAACCTTTCGACAGGTATGAAGCAGAAGGCCTCGCTTGTCATCTCAATCGTACATGACCCAAATATAATTATATTCGACGAGCCCACCAACGGGCTTGATGTAATTACAGCCAAGGTGGTCACGGATTTTCTGGTGGAACTCAAAGAGCAGGGCAAGACTGTAATAGTATCCACCCACATTTTCAGCCTAGTCGAAAAGCTCTGTGACAGAGCGGGTATTATAATTAACGGCAAAATGATAGCCTGCGATACCTTAGCGAACTTGACATCGGAAAAAAACCTTGAGGATGTATTTTTTGACCTCTATGCAGAAACGGTAGGTGAAGCAATATGAGTGGAGTTCTTACAGTAATGAAAAAGGAATTCGCCCGCTTTTTTGGCGACAGGCGGATGATTATTGCGGTTGTTTTGCCTGCAATTTTGATATATGCCGTCTATTCATTTATGGGTACGGGAATGGCCGGGATGTTTGCCCCTGATGAGCACCATACGCCGGCTGTGTTTGCAGTGAACTTCTCCGAGAAAGTAAGTGGGGAGCTGCTTGGTGCAGGAGCAGTTGTGGAAATAATACCTATTGCTGAGCAAGAGGTAGCAGCGGC
>WQRL01000122.1 GCA_009786775.1 Oscillospiraceae bacterium | reverse complement strand
CTCGCTGCCTGTGGGAATCATGGAAACAACAGCGAAGTAGAAGTCATAGCTCCCTCGCTGCAATGCCGCCAGCATGTCTGTGCCCTCCAGCAAGTCCACATCTACCTGAAAGCCGGGATGTTCGTCATAGAGCCTAATAAGGCTGTCGCTGACTTGGTTGGACGCGGAGGACAGTGCAGCCACACGCACATGCCCGCTTCTGCCNGCAGCCATATTTCTCATGCGGTTTTCAGCATCGAAGGAAATAGACAAAATTTGATCTACATAGTTAAGAAACTCAAAACCTTCCGCGGTCAGGGAGACCTCGTGACTTGTGCGCTTGAGCAGCTTCACCCCCAGTGAGCTCTCAAGTTTTTTTACATGGTGGCTCACTGCCGGCTGAGTTATAAAAAACAGCTCGGCAGTCCGCGAGAAATTTAAGGTTCTTGCAATGGATGAGAACAATTGAAGCTGGAAAAGTTCCATAATTTGACTTCACCTCTTGTTATTAAAATTATTTATCACCAAAAGAAAAAAGAGTGATTTCCATTATAGCAAATGTATAACTATAATTAAAGTCTAAAATTATGCGGAAAATGTGCTGCCTGTTGTGACAGTTACTGGTCACAGGGAGCCGGACCGGGGAACCTGTAACTTGTGACATGCAAAGGAGAAATGTGGTTATGAACATTAAAATAGCGGATCAAACCATCAATTTGTTTGATAAGACTTTCCTTACAATTTCATTGTTTTCACTTGATAAGATGCTAAACGTCCTGGGCAAAGCCTCCCCTGAATTCAAAAATGAGCTGGAAACTCACGAGGTTACGGTTCAGCTTAAAATCCGGGATAACAGCATCGGGCGTAAGCTGTTTTTCCGAAGCGGCAATGTAACAGGAAAAAACGGTGTTTATGAGGCTGATGTGGAGATGGTGTTTGAAGATGAGCACACCGCCCGTAAAATCATGTCAGGCCAGATGGTAGGGAAGACCAGCGACTTTGTCGCAGCAGCAAAAAATGGCTCCATGGCTCTCACAGGCCCCGACGAAAAGGCCATGTGGTTTTCGTCGCTGCTTTTGAAAGTTTTTGCATTTGACGTGCTCTACTTAGGAAATTACGGCCAGCTTATGCCCAGCGGTGAAACCAGGTATGTCACAGGGACAAACGGCGGGCCTCTTTTTGTTTATGTCAAAGACGGCAAAATAGTTAGAATGACCCCGATTGACCTAGCTGATGACGATGCAGACCCGTGGACGATTAACGCCCGGGGCAAAAACTTCACTCCGCCCAAGCGCACCACCGTATCGCCGTACGCCTTAGGCTGGAAGTCAATGCTCTATTCACCCGACAGGCTGCTTTATCCTATGAAGCGCAAAGACTTTGACCCCGGTGGCGAGCGCAACCCGCAAAACCGCGGGATTTCAGGGTATGAGAGAATCTCCTGGGAGGAGGCTTTTGACCTTGTGGCCAAAGAAATCATGAGAGTCCGAGAGGTTCATGGGCCGGGTACGGTGTTTTACTCCAGAGGCTCCCACCACACCTGGGGCAACTGTGGATACTTCATAAGTGCCGCCAACAGATTTTTTAACTGCATAGGTGCCACCGGGCTGCTCAACAACCCTGACAGTTGGGAGGGGTTTGCGTGGGGTGCAATGCACCACTACGGCGGCAGTGCCAAAAAAGGCGGCTGCGAGGCGTACTCCACTGTGGAGGACTGCATGAAAAATGCAGAAATGATAGTGTTTTGGTCCTCAGACCCGGAATCCACCTCAGGTGTTTACGGTGCTCATGAGGGCACAATCCGTAGGGAGTGGGTCAAAGACCTGGGCATCCCTGTGGTACATATTGATCCATACCTAAACAGTACGGCGGCATTCATGGGTGGCCGCTGGATCGCCCCAAAGCCCGGCACGGATACGGCTATGGCCCTTGCGATAGCGTATGTGTGGCTCAAAAACGGCACCTATGACAAAGACTATGTACAAAAGCGCACAATAGGCCTTGAAAAATGGCAGGAATATATACTAGGAGAATCCGATGGAGCACCCAAGACCCCCGAGTGGCAAGAGGATATAACCGGCATAGATGCCGCAATTGTTAGAGCCCTCGCCGAGCAATGGGGTAAGAAAAAAACTTATTTGGCAGCGGGCGGCATACACTCTTTCGGCAGCGCATGCCGTACAGCTTACGGCACGGAGTGGGCCAGGGCCATGGTCTGCCTTGCTGCTATGCAGGGTTTGGGCAAA
This sequence comes from Oscillospiraceae bacterium, assembly GCA_009786775.1. Taxonomy (GTDB): domain Bacteria; phylum Bacillota; class Clostridia; order Oscillospirales; family Oscillospiraceae; genus WRMH01. The sequence goes on along the minus strand of WQRL01000122.1, from coordinate 3,805 downwards.
GAGGGGGTAAACTTCGGCGGGCTGCAAATGGGTACGCCTATGGACACCCGCTTCTGGTTTCCCGGTTACTCCGATGGCGGTTTTTCAGGTGACTACATAGGTTCTGGTTCAGGCGTTCAGTTATATAACCGCATGCCCCAGTCCCCATCTGTCAACTCCAATTATCAGAGAATTCCGCGCCTTAGGCTTCCTGAAGCCATTTTGGAAGGTCACGCCGAGGCTCATGATATGGATAACTACACAGTCCACGGACAGTTCCGCAAGGTGCGATATCCGGCGCCGGGGCATTCCGAGGTCAAAATGTATTATAAATACGGCGGTTCATATTTCGGCACACAGCCCCAGTCAAACAGATTTGCCAAGATGTACCGCAGTGATAAAATTGAGTTTGTCGTCAATCAGTCCATATGGATGGAGGGTGAGGCCAGATTTGCAGATCTTATCCTGCCGGCCTGTACCAGCTTTGAGCGCTGGGACATCGCCGAATTTGCAAATTGCGGCGGCTACATTGATAAGTCATTCATCCAAAATAACCATAGGGTTATACACATCCAGCACAAGTGCATAGAACCCTTGGGCGAGTCAAAGTCAGATTTTGAAATTTTCCAAGGTATCGCTGCAAAACTTGGGCTCTGGCAGGTGTTCAGTGAGGGCAATAGCGAGTTTGACTGGGTAAAGAGATATTTTGATGCCACTGACCTGCCTAAAAAAATGTCCTGGCGGCAATTTCTTAAAAAAGGCTACTATGTCGTGCCGCCGTTGCCGGAGGATAGGCGTGACCCACTAGCTATGAACTGGTTTGCAAGGGGAGTTAAGAGGGATACCCCGGAACTTGCGCCGCTGCCGTCTGAATATTACAGCAGGTACAATGAAGGATTACAGACCCCCTCAGGCAAGTTTGAATTTGAAGCCCAGACTCTCAAGCGTTTTGACCCAAATGACAAGGAACGGATGCCCATTTGCACATACATACCTTCTTGGGAGGGAGTGGGCTCGGAGCTCTATGAGAAATATAAGCTCCAGTTTATAACCCCCCATTCCAAATACTCCTTCCACACCATGGGAGATGGCAAGGATTCTGTAATTAACGATATAGACCAGCACAGGATGCTCATTGACGGTTTCCGTTACTGGATATTTAGAATGAATCCGAAAGATGCTGAGGCCAGGGGGGTGCAGCACGGAGATATCGTTGAAGTTTATAATGACAGGGGCAGCGTAGTCTGCGGGCTTGAGGTAACAGACAGGTTGCCGCCTGGAGTGGTTCACTCTTTTGAATCCTGTGCAGACTACAAGCCTGTAGGCGAGCCGGGGGAATCACCTGAAATTAACGGCTGCGTAAACATTCTCACACCGAGCCGGTTCATTACTAAAAATGCCCACGGGCTTGCTGTTAACTCATGTCTTGTGGAAGTGAAAAAATGGGAAGGGGAGTTTGGCAGATGGAAAAAATTCATTTAATAGTTGATCTAAAGAAGTGTGTAGGCTGCTATAACTGCATGATAGCCTGTAAGGATGAACATGTGGGAAATAGCTGGCTTCCCTATACCGATGAGCAGCAAAAGCACGGTCAAAAATGGATTAACCCTATAAAGTTCGAGCGCGGTGCGGTGCCTCACACAGAGATTGGCTTTGTTACCAAGCTCTGCCAGCACTGCCGGAAGGCTCCTTGCGCTACTTCACGTCCGGAAGTTATCAGCCGCCGCAAGGATGGCGTGGTGATTATTGATGCTAAGAAAGCTAAGGGGGATAAGTCACTTGTGGACTCTTGCCCTTACGGAATGATTTCGTGGAATGAAGAGCTGGAAACAGCCCAGAAATGTACCATGTGCGCCCATCTGCTAGACGATGGGTGGAAAGAACCCCGCTGTGTCGGAGCCTGTCCGCTCCGCGCCCTGCGTATGGTGCGCTGTGAAGATGAGGAATTTGAGCGGATGGTACGCGACTTGCTTCTAAAGCCTCTGACGGACGGCTCAAATGCCCCGAGAGTCATGTACCGCAACTTGTATAAAAAGGATACCTGCTTTATCGCGGGGGCGCTGGCTCTGCACGATGGAGAGATAAAGCGCACCGCAGAGGGCGCGGAGGTTGAGCTTCGGTTAGGCGGGGAACTTCTGACGAAAGTAAGAGCTGACTTCTTTGGAGAATTTAAGATTGACCGCATTCCTCAAAAAAGCGGCACATTTGAGCTGACTTGCAAGTTAAGTGGCTACAAGCCAATTGTAACAGAGGTTACGGTGGAAGAATCGAGCCCTTGTTTAGAAACAATGTATTTTGAGAAAAACTAACTGTGGAGGATATCTGATTGCATTGCACTGAAGTACAATTGGATAAGGTGAAGGACATTCTTGCTTATGGATGGGAGCTCTGGCGGGAAAATCTACCCATTGAGCCTGAGTTTCAGCAGTGCAGGGTGGCCAGGGAAGTGCTTTATACCTATGACGGCAAGCATGCAGTTAGTCTGGCGGGAGCCTGTGAAAGTTTTTGGCTTTTCCGCAGGCTGCACGAAATGGCGCAGGCTCACCCTATATATTCTACGCTAATAGGCGATTACTTTTTTAGCCTGTTTTCCAAGTGTTTGATTGAGCTTGACAATGTAGAAGTTACCGATAAATTTGCAAAGCTGCTTACTGTGGACACTTTTAAGCCCATAAGCGCTGAGGAATACTTGAACTTTGTCAGGGGTTTACAGGCGGTGCTCTCATGATGAAATCAAAGCAACTTGGAAGTATAATCCAAAAGTACGAAATGAGCAACCCGCTTCATAGGGAGATACGAAGGCATCTAGCTTTGATGGACGGCAAGTTAGAAAAAATGCTGGCAGATGCCCCCAAAGAACCTGATTTGCTAAATTTGCTGCTTTCCGGCGGCAAGAGGCTGCGCCCCACGCTTGCCCTAATATGCGCAAAGCTCGGTGAGCCGCAAGAGGATGTTGTACCCCTTATGTGTATGCTAGAGCTAATGCACACGGCCTCCCTGGTCCATGACGATGTGGTGGATGGGGCGGATATGCGAAGGGGAAGGCCTACCATAAACACTTTGGCGGGAAACCACATTGCTGTGCAGAGCGGCGACTTTCTTTTAGCCAAGGCGATGGAAATCCTGCATGTGTACAAAGGCATGGGGATAAATGAACTGCTCGCAGAGGTATCGCTTCAGATGACACTAGGAGAGCTTGAGCAGCAGGCTCTGCGGTATAAATACAGCGCAAAGCCTCAGAAACAGTATTTTGACCTGGTGAGGCGAAAAACTGCATTTCTAATCGGGGCAAGCTGTGCTACGGGGGCTATGCTCGGAGGGCTATGCAAGGATGAGGTAGATGCCTTGCATGAGTTTGGTATAAGGCTTGGAATTGCATTTCAGCTTCGGGATGACCTGCTGGATTACTCTCTCTTTACAGGAAAACCCGCAGGCCAGGATTTGCGCAATGGAATATTAACACTGCCCATTATTCTGCTTATGGAAGGCAGTCCGCCGCAGGCGGTGACACAGCTTCTGAGAAAACCTGATAAAAATCCAGAGGATGTGGCCGGTTTGGTGGAGTATGTGAGAGGCTCCGATGTTTTGCAGTTATGTGAAACACATATAAGGGAACATTGCAGTGCGGCGCAAAGCCATCTGGATATTTTTCCGGAAAATGATATGACAGATGCCCTGAGAACTCTTGCAAACTCACTCTCAGAGCACAAGATTAAAGACAAGAGGTGGTAAAGTGGATAAGACCCTGACCATGGATGGCGGTAAAGAAATTGCCAACAATATTGCGGAAGAAGCAGGTGTCAAGCTGCATGAGTGCTACCAATGC
>WQRL01000121.1 GCA_009786775.1 Oscillospiraceae bacterium | reverse complement strand
GCGACTTTTTTATCGAAAGTTATTTTCGTCTTTTTTTAGCGATTTTTTCATAATATCTTATTGTCGCTAGGTTTTACAGCAGACCCTATATAATGATTGCGCAGCAATCATTATATCATATAAGTCTAAAACCAGGCAATGCCCTCGGGCAAAATCAATACTGCGGTTGCTTTACCAAGGGGATGGCTATTAACTAGGGAGTAATACAATATGCTTACATTATATTTTTCAGGCACAGGAAATACAGAGTTTATCGCTAAGTTATTTAGCGCCAGAATGGAAGCGGAATGCCTTTCCATTGAGGAAAACATGGATGCGGCAGATTTCTCGGAGAGAATAAGCGTCCATGACACACTTGCTTTTTGTTACCCGATATATTGCTCGCGGGTTCCTCGGAATATGCGGGAATTTACGGCTGCTCACAAGGATTTTATAAATGGCAAAAAAGTTATTATACTTGTGACACAGATGTTCTTTTCTGGCGATGGGGCGAGGGTCTTTACCGATTTGTTTGAAGACGGTGCGATAGAGGTTATATATGCGGAGCATTTTAATATGCCACTGAACATGGGCAACGTGGCCATACTAAACCCGTGGAAACCGAGTGATAGGAGCATTCGCAAGAGCTTAGAGCGGGCTAAAATAAAGATGGCCCGCATTTGCGGCGACATTAATAAAGGAATTGTAAAAAAGCGTGGCTTTGCAAAGGGCTCAGAGCTTTTGGGCTTTATTCAAGGGAAGCCTTGGCAAAAGGATACAGAGTCTATTCACGCTCAAAGAGGTGAAAAAAGAGGTCAGGTTGGTGTTAAAGTTTTTGATAACTGTAATGCCTGCAATTTGTGTACGCGGATTTGCCCTATGAATAACTTAGTTAATGACGGCGGTAAAATTATCCAGCAAGGCAACTGTGCCGTTTGCTACCGCTGTGTAAATCACTGCCCTCAAAAAGCAGTTACAGTTTTGATTCCATGTAGACCCAAATGGCAGTACAAAGGGCCGTACGAGGGCAGTTGCTAAATAGAACTCAATATTGAAAACGGTATTTAGGTATGTTATATTAAACAAAATGAGAAGAACAGGAGGGTATACGCCGTGGCTAAATTAAACCCTGCGATTAGTGAATTAACCGCAGAGCTAAGTCGCAACACGCAAAACATCGTAGGAAGCAGGTTGCGAAAAATCATCATTTACGGGTCGTATGCCCGTGGTGATTATAAAGATTATTCCGATTTGGATATTATGGTTCTTGCAGACGTCGATGAAAGCGAACACAAGGCTTTGGAAAACGCAATTGATAGAACCGCCAGCGACATAGGTCTTGAACATGATATAATTATCAGCGTAATGCTAAATAACGAAAACCTTTTTATGAGTAGATTGCCAATATCTCCATTCTACAGAAACGTCATATCTGAGGGGATTGAAATATATGCAACACACTAAGGACATGTCAGCCTACAGATACGAGCAAGCCACCCAATGCTTGCACTCAGCAAAGGTTCTTATTGATTTAGGCGATTACAAGGGTGGTGCGAATCGTTCATATTACGCTGTTTTTCATGCTATGAGAAGCGTGATGGCGCTCGCAAATGTGGACTTTGGAAACCACGGACAGGTTATAGGGTATTTCCGCAGGGAGTTTATAAAAACAGATGTTTTTCCAAAAGAGATGTCCCGTATTATTGATGTGCTTTTTAAGGCTAGAAACAAATGCGACTACGATGATTTTTATATTATCAGCAAAGATGATGCAACTACCCAATTAAAGTCCGCCGAATACTTTCTTGAGGAAATTAGCAAGTACCTCACTGCAAAAATCATATAACTCAAATTAGAAAAACAAATATAACAGGATGCCGCCGATGAACAAGAATCATCAGCGGCATCCCATTTTTGAATAGTCAGGGTAGAAGCTATGCGTATTTTTCAAACCGTAACAGGAGTATCACGATATCAACAATATCACTACCTCTGATAAGTCTCCGTTATTTCAACCCCTGTGAAGTAAAAGTGGATTATATCCCTAAAGTCCATGTTGTGATAATGCGCCATGGCGAACGCTCCCCATTGGCTCATGCCTACCTGGTGCCCGTTACCTGTGCCATGTATTGTGAACTGGCCGTCTACCAGGCCCGTGCCGCCCCCTATGCCCGAGGCACCCCCGGGAGAAACCGCTGTAACATTGCCGTCGCCTGTTATGGCGCGCATGTTGGCCGAAGGAACTGCAACTGTATTGCCGCTGCCATCAATGGCGAACAGCTGAGTGTCGCCCGGCACGACTTGCGCAGGGTCGTTGGCCACAAGTTGAGCAGGAGCCCATACCGCACCGCCTGCCACATCAAATCTCAAGGTAGGGGTCCCCAGCCCTGCAAGAATCTGACTTCTGCCGTTTAGAGTGTGGGTGCGCCCATTTACGTCAGTTATAGTAACCCCTATGGCATTGCCTGTTTCGGAGCGCCTTGTGACCCTCACTGCTGCCACCGTTGAGAGGTTAAACCCTGTTATTCTGGTGCGCAGACGCTCTGTCAGTGCCGCAGGGGTGTGTCTTACAGTCCAGTTGTATCCGGCTATACGCCTGACAACGTAGGCCTCAAAGGGATCCAGAACCCCGCGCAGGTAAGGGCGGGCCTCCACCCAGACATTTTCCACGTTCTCAGATGCCCCGCCGTTAGATGAGGCATAGACCGTTTCCGCAGGCCTTCCTTCAAATGTAACAAACATCCCCCTTGTTTCATCCACAGCCCTGTCAGTGCGGTCGTTTGCAAGTCCCCTGCCCCGGTACACCTGGCAGTGAACCTCTACACACAAGTCAAAGCCCTGAGAGGCGTGCCGCCCTAACGAGCGGATTGCAAATGTGCGCGCAGTGAGAGCTTGAGCCTTTAGTGCTTCAAGAGGCCATGTGTTGCTCATCTCATATGGGAGTATTCCTTTGACATAGTCCTCAATGTCCACCATGTTTATCACTGTAAGCAGTCCGCCGTCGCGCCTTTGATAGCTAAACGCACCGTTATACCTAAAGCCTCTAAACCAGGTTTCAGGATTTTCATTGCCTATCGGCCTGGGCCTAACCCCTAGCGGAGTATTGCCTGCTTCCCACTCAAAGAGAATCACATTAGTTCCTGTCCTGACAACAGTTATAGTGTTAGCTGTCCCTGAACATACTGAGGCACCGGGAATATTCAAATTAGCCATGGCAGTTTCTGCGGCTGCCCTGGTGGTATGCTGGCCTATCATTACAAGAAAAGGTTCTGAGAGCCCTGAGTGATATCTGACAAACCCACCCGTGTGCTGATTCGCCAGAGCCCTGGCCTCTTCAAAAGTGGCAAAACTCCGGCCGTGCTGCACATGAAACGCTCCCAAAACAATATTTCCGCTTGTCCCTTCTCTAAACTCCCCGCGTCCCTCTGCTGCGGAAGGGTTCCAGACCATGTTTCGGTCCATTGCCATAGTTATTGCAGTTTCGCTGGTAAAAGCCCCAATCGGCACAAAGTCCCTCTCGCCGTCAAAGAAGCCAAAGTCAAAGCCGCGGCCATACCCATCAACATTGCGGAGATTTGCCGACGGAAGTGCGGTACTTCCAAACTGAAGCCCAATCCTTAGTGTAGTAAACCGTGGCCTAAACGGCTCGTAATTTGAACCCGCAATTGGGGTAGTGAGCAAAGCAAGCATACACACCATAATTACTGTTGCGGAAACCCTGGCCCACTTACCTGTTAATCTCATGTAACGTCTCCCTTTTTATTGACATTCACGCCTATGTATGATATCGTGAATCTCAATCAAATATTGTGGCGCAATAGGACAAAAATGAACTTTCCCTTGCCGCCAGACGCGATGCGTTTGCGCTCAGCTTCGCGTAGCGTTTTAGCAAAATCAGCCTGAGTTTGCAAAGCAGCTAACCTTGGGCAGACCCCAGGCGGATAGTACACCCCGCCACATTATGCACGCGATTATGCACGCGGAGGGATTCTTGATTTTGTTAAACTGCACTGTCACCTGCCGGTGGAGCGCCACCTGCAATTAATGGCATGAAATTATTGCATTGTGGTGACATCATGTAACATTATATTACAAAATCAGCTGGTTGACTAGTCCCGCTGATGATTTTTTTAATTTTAGCTATTTTTTAGGGCAATATTACCGGAGGAAAATTCATGAAAAAATACAAAGTAGGCGTAATTGGAGCAACAGGTATGGTGGGTCAGCGTTTTGTCTCCCTAATCGCTGACCACCCTTGGTTTGAGTTAACAGTAACCGCTGCCAGCAGCCGTTCTGCGGGCAAAACCTATGAGGAAGCTGTGGCCGGCAGATGGCAGATGCCGACACCTCTCCCGGAGGCTTCAAAAAAACTCACCGTACTTACAGCAGAAACAGATATTGAGGCGATAGCAAGCGAAGTTGACTTCGTTTTCTCCGCAGTTGACATGAAAAAAGATGAGATAAAAGCTCTCGAAGAAGCCTATGCCAGAGCCGAGTGCCCTGTCGTTTCTAATAACAGCGCTCACCGTTGGACTCCCGATGTTCCCATGGTCATTCCCGAAGTAAATCCTGAGCATCTGGAAATTATTCCCAGCCAGCGCAAACGCCTTGGCACAACGCGCGGCTTCATCGCAGTCAAGTCCAACTGTTCAATCCAAAGCTATGTCCCTGCATTTCACCCGCTCAAAGATAAATTCGGCCTAAACCGGGCATTAGTCTGTACATATCAGGCAATTTCCGGAGCCGGCAAAACCTTTGAGTCTTGGCCTGAAATGGTTGACAACGTAATTCCATATATCGGCGGAGAAGAGGAAAAGTCCGAACAAGAACCCCTAAAAATTTGGGGCAGCCTTGAAGGCGGGGCAATTGTGCCCACCAATTCGCTCTCCATAACCTCACAATGTATAAGGGTTCCTGCCACAGACGGCCACATGGCCGCAGTGTTCGTGGGCTTTGAGCGCAAGCCTGACATCTCCGAAATCAAGCAGCTCTGGAAAGATTTTAGAGGGCTGCCCCAAACACTCAGCTTGCCGTCAGCCCCTAAACAGTTCCTCCACTATTTTGAAGAAGAGAACCGTCCACAGACAGGCCTCGACCGCGGCCTTGAGGGTGGCATGGCTGTTTCACTGGGCCGCCTGCGCCCTGACTCACAATACGATTACAGATTCATCGGCCTTAGCCACAACACCTTGCGCGGCGCTGCCGGCGGTGCTGTGCTGCTTGCAGAGCTTTTATGTGCACAAGGATATATTAGCTAGAAAGGACTGGTCATACCCATGAAAAAGCCCGTATTTTTAGGTTCATCAACAGCAGTCGTAACCCCATTTAGAGATGATAAAGTTGACTTCAATAAACTCGGAGAGCTAATCGACATGCAGATTGCAGGAGGCACAACAGCCATCACAATCTGCGGAACCACAGGCGAGAACTGTACGCAGTCAATTGAAGAACATCTTGTGACTGTAGAGTTTTGCATTAAACATGTAAACCGCCGTGTAATTGTTATTGCAGGTTCAGGCAGCAATAACACCCGCGATGCGCTGTTCATGTCGCAAGCCTCAGAAAAGCTGGGCGCTGACGCCCTGCTCATGGTAACTCCATACTACAACAAGACCACCCAGCGCGGCCTTGTAAAGCATTTTAACTTCTTGGCGGACAGGGTCAACTTGCCCATCATTCTCTACAATGTACCCAGCAGGACAGGTATGTCGTTTACAAAGGATACCTATGTGGAGCTTTCCAAGCACCCCAATATAAACGGCGTCAAAGAGGCTTCGGGGAGCTTCACCCTCATCGCGTCCACCTTGGCAGCCTGCGGCGACAACTTCAATGTGTGGAGCGGCAATGATGAAGATATTGTACCCCTTATGTCCATAGGCGGCAAGGGTGTAATCTCGGTGCTGGGCAATGTGGTTCCGTCCGTCGTGGCGGAGATGACGCAGCACTGTCTGAACGGCGACTTCAAAAAAGCCGCAAATCTTCAGCTAAAATACCTCGACCTCATTTCCAGCCTCTTCATAGAGGTCAACCCCATGCCTGTCAAAACTGCACTGAATCTCATGGGCTATGATGTGGGCGAGCCCCGTATGCCGCT
>WQRL01000120.1 GCA_009786775.1 Oscillospiraceae bacterium | reverse complement strand
CTTTTTGCGCAGATCCTCGGGGTAGTGTTTTTGAAGAGAGTTCCGGGTTTTAGAAAATTCACCTGCCCCATCAATGAATACCTCGCCGTTTGTAGCAAGCGCAAAATTTTCCTCAGGCACGCGGAGCCACTCGCCGAGAGTTTTAGGTCCCTCAGGCGCGCCTATCAAAGACTGATAGAAGCCTCCGCAGGTCATGACGCCGGTTTGAGCGCCGTAGCCTGAACGGACAGGTGAAAACTCAGGCGGAGATGTTTCAAACAGGTCAAGTTTCCACTCGGAGAGCTTGGGTATGAAGCCTTTGTCGGCCTCTGTAGTCCAGATGAAGAAATCAATTCCCCAGTCATGGTCGCGGGAAAGCTCATCGTCATAGCCCAGGCATTCTGAGCCGTTGCCTACAAGGCCTGCGGCGAGGCGTGGGTATAGGGCCGGGAAATATGTTTTAAGGCTCGGTTCGGCGGTGCTTTTGAAGTATTCGCGTGTTAGTTTCAAGCCGTTCATACTCTAACCCTTACCTTTTAGAAGCTCTAGTTTTGAGCGTATACTTGTGACGGAGGCATGCTCTGAGCCAAGTATTTTCGTCAGGACAGACAAAGCCCCGTCAAGCTCGGCTATGGCTCTTTGTGTATCACCCAGCACTTCATATATTTCAGAAATGCTGCTCTTGCAGATGGCAAATTCGATGTTCTCGCCGAAGAAACGGTTTGTCAGCTCAAGGGCTTTTTCAAATCCTGCCAGGGCACCCTGATAATCGCCGTTTCTGCGCAGTATTGAAGCGTTTGTCCCCAGAGCAGCGGCGTAATGGACATCAGGCTCGGGCATTTTTTCATAGATTGACAAGGCCTGCGCAATTGTATTTCCGGCGGCGGTAAGGTCGCCCATTTTTATTTCAATAGAGGCGAGATTGTTAAGGGATGTCGCTAGTTCATGTTCTTCTCCGCCCCCGCTGCGCACGGTTTCGAGAACTTGCTTGGCATATTTTTGAGCTAAATGAAACTCGCCCTTTTCGAGATATGTTATCGAAAGATTATTTATGGCGCTCATGTAGGCATAGCTGCTGTGCAATTTGTCGTCTTCAAGAGTCTTAATGCAGAGCTTAAAGAGCTCAATAGCTCTGTCCGTTTCGCCCATTACACGGTGAAGCCCTGCGAGATTTAGCAAAACTGTGGCGTACTCAATGCCGGAACTTAGGCCTTCTGCCTTTAGCCTGTTTAATGCAAGATTGAAGGCTGCGGCTGACTCCTCATAACGGCTGGTGCCGCGGTAGAAGCTCGCCAGCTCATTATACATCCCTATAAGGGCGGGGCTGTCCTCAACTTGCTCTGAGATGTTTTTCTTCAAAAAGGCCTCAACCGCAGCCATATCCCCGCCGGAATACAGTCTGTCGAGTTCGCTATAAAATTCTGTCATATTTTTGTGCCATCCTTTCTGCTGCTTTATCCGCTTCGTCAAGCGAGTTATAGCCGTAAAATTTAACAGTGTTTTTAAGAATCCTCTCTGAGAAGGTCCGGCCTTCCTCCGTGAGTAAATATTTATTAAGTGCTGTAAGCGTATTCATTGAATAGGTCAGCAGTTCGCCCAGCTGGTATGTTTCAAGTGAGGTTTGAGCGCCAAATCCGTCAAAATCCGAAACTGAGTATAGCGGCCGGCCTGTGCCCTGCAAATGGGGGTGAGCCTCGTAGAGCTTGCTCATTTGCTCAAGTAAGATAGAGGTGATTTCCCTTGAGAGGGTGTAGGCTCCGCTGGAGGGAATGTCTATGGTCGCCAGAAGTGCAAAAGACTTAACAGGATCTGTCAAATCCATCATGTGGATATATTTCTCTTGGGCGAGATTGCGTCCGCATAGCAGGGCCTGATGCAAGTCGCTCAAATATGACTCGGCAATATCAGAAGGCCAGGCCTCAAACTGTGCCCTGCGCATGCCCATGAAAGTCACGGGGTCATCCTGGCATGCTGCGCGGGATTTGCCTTCATTGACGCAGGTGAACATGTCCCATTCAATTGACAGGATTTTTTCAATTGTAGATGCATTTGAGCTTTTAGCTGCCATAACTGTTAGAACCTTTCAAAAAACTCCTGCATGATTTTTCGCGATTTGACGCCAGTGTGTGGGGCTGGTGAAGCGTGGCTTAAAGTTAAAATATGGACTGCCAATTTGCCTGTAATTATTTTAGCATTTTCGCAGGCAAGATTCAAACTGAAATTCTGCTTGCAGGAATGTGGAGGGCTCGTATATAATTAACTGTAAAGCCCATCTGGAGGGGTAGTATGTGGGGGCGGCTTTTGTTTGCGCGAATTAGGTCTTTGTAAGCGGAGCAGCCAAGCGAAAGGAATGGTTATGACTATTACATACACAATAGGCGACAGCCTTTATATTAACCTGACAAACCGCTGCCGGAACGATTGTAATTTTTGCATACGCAACTTGGGTGATTCGGTTGGCGGCGGGGATAGCCTGTGGCTGGAGCGGGAGCCCAGCAAAGAAGAAGTGTTGACGGACATTCTTCGGATGAACTTATCACAGGTTCGCGAGATTGTGTATTGTGGTTATGGAGAGCCGACGGAGAGGTTAGGTGATTTGTTGTGGATTTGCAGGCAGTTAAAGCAAGTTGAAGCGCCGCCTATAAGGCTTAATACAAATGGACATGCGGATTTAATCGCGGGATGCGATACTGCACCGAACTTTGAAGGCCTGGTGGACACCATTTCAATTTCTCTAAATGCCGCAGGTGCGCAGGAGTATTATGAAATGTGCAGGCCGGTATTCGGCATAGGGACATATGATGCAGTTTTGGAATTTGCGGTGAATGTAAAAAAATATGTGCCGCATGTAATACTGTCCATAGTCGGAGGTACTACTGATGCAGATGCCTGCCGCAGGGTGGCAGATGAGCTGGGTATTCCGCTGCGGGTGCGGTAATAAAAAAGTGGAGAGTAACAAATAAATGGAGTCTTTTCAAGAAACTTTGCGCAGGCCTCAGAGCCTAATAACTAGAATATTATGCCTTGTTATCGTAATGTCGGCGGCGGTATTTACGGCAACATGCCATTTTGCCATAGGCGGAGAAATAGGCATGGGGGCGGTGGTCAGATATGACAATGGTATTGCAGACGGCGCTGCTCCCGCAGATGGCGCACCGGCCGCATCAGGCATATTGGATACACCTGGCACACCAGACGCACCGGGCGCAGAAGCGGGGGATTACCTGTCCGCAGGGCTGACCCAGACGGGGTATGCAGAGCATCCCATAAGCGCCGAAAGCCCTACAGATGAGCTGTTCGGACCGCCTATGCCTGCATTGCCCCCTCTAAACTACGAAGAAATCCAAGCCGCCGTAGAGCGCATTGCACAGGAGTACGGCGCAACAGCGGTGTCAGTGGCTATAGTAAGAAATGGCAGTGTGGCAGGAACATTTGTCTATGGCTATGCAACGAAGGGCACGGTGCCTCTGACAGATGAGGGGGTATTTAGGGTGGCCTCCATATCAAAACCGGTCATTGGCATGGTGGTTATGCGCCTTGTGGAGCTCGGCGAGATTGGCCTTGACACAGACATCAGCGAATACTGGGGTGAACCTGTCCGGAACCCGGCGTACCCGGATGTGCCTATAACTATTCGGCAGATGCTAAATCACACCTCATCTTTTCATCCGTTTATATATGGTTTTTCAGCCAGTGAGGAGCGGATTAGAACCCGGATCAGAAACGGCACAGCCTTTGATGCGGTTATTCCCGGAGCATTTGAATCCTTTGCATATAATAACTACGCATATGCGGTGCTCGGGCTGACAATAGAGCTTGCGACAAATGAAACGGTTAATAATCACGCCCGCAGGCATCTCTTTGAGCCTTTCGGCATTGATGCCGCTTTCGGCGGAGGTGCGCTGCTCAATACGGATAATCTTGTTACACTCTACAGACACACTGGTGTCATAGGGATGTCGGCTGGAGATAATAGAAATAGGCTGGGCAGCACCTTCCCCGGCCAGTGTGGCATTGAGTTTGCAGGGGGGCTGACAATAAACGCCCCGGACTTGGCCATACTGATTGCAGCACTAGCAAACGGCGGGGAGTATAGAGGCATCAGGATTCTTTCAGAGGACTCTGTAAGGCAAATGCAGGAAGTGCTGGGTGCAGTCCGTGGATTCGAGCAATGCCTGGCACTGCGCCGGGTTGAGGCGCATTTTGGCGAGGAAGTTTTGTATTTTCACACAGGGACCAGCTTCGGGGTATTTACGCTTGCGTCATATAATCCACATAACAGAAACGGCGTAGTAGTGCTGACTTCGGGAGCCTATGGCCGCAGAACCTATGCCGGCATTACTTACATATGCGCTAAAATCAGCGAATTTATTTACAGAGCCATGCGGGAAGCAGCCGTAGAATACAGCCAATAGCTAGTGCAGGCGGTGCCTGTAGGCACAGCCCACAAGATAAGCCTGTAAACCTGCCGCCGCTTAATTTATTGCAAGGAGAGAAGGCATGATACCTGACTTTTTTGAAGCGACCCAAGACAGTGTGAGAGAGTTAAATCAAAACGAGAGGATACTCTTTGACTTTGTTGTAAAAAATATGGATATGGTCAAGTCTATGAGCATACGCAAATTTGCAGAGCTGAGATTTGTTTCCACAACTACAATTTTCCGCTTCGTTAAAAAGCTAGGTTTCTCAGGTTATACCGATTTCACAGATAGTCTAATTGTTACAGCGCACTCGGCCAACGGGGTTGAGATTCCGAGTGTTATCACAGGGGAGGGCTATAGCGGGGAGTATCTGAGAAATGCCATGGAATCTTTGCGCGTCATGTCGCCCAAACAGGTTAAGTCAGTTGTGAAGCTGCTGAAAAAAAAGCCTAGCATTTACATTTTGACCGACGATAATACTCAGGCGATTGGGCAGTATTGTGAGAGGCTTTTCATAGGGTTGGATTTTCATGCGTATTTTCCCGAGGCGGTGTATCAGAGGCAAAGTCTGGTAAACAGCATCAAAAGCAGCGACTTGCTTATAGCTCTTTCTTATTCCGGCCAAGATACTGTGCTGATTGATTTTATTCAGAGGTTATTTCTCAAGGAGCACCCTCACCTGCTTTCGATAACACGCGCCGACAACAATCCGCTTGAGAGGCTTTCTGATACAAATTTCTATGTGTTTGCGGACAAAATCCGCGTGCCTGGGATGGATTTGACTTCCAATGTGCCGATGCTGATGGTTATTGAGATGATAGTTTATGAATACTTGGCGAGCAAGGAGGGCAAGTAAGCGTGCTTGGCTAGCCTGTCAAATTGAGCAGCCTGTAGGGCGCGTTGCGTATGCGCAATCAGACCTTCGCGCGTAAGCGATAGCACGGCTCATTTCAGAGGCTCGCTAACTCGCTACACTCAGACAGAGCTCGCCTTTTCTGAAATTTCGCCTGCTATCGGCTAACTTGCTGCGCTATTGATTGCTCATACGCAACACGCCCTAAAGGCTGCTCAATTTGAGGGGAGCTTAGAGCGTGTGTTTTGGGTGCAACATTTTTAGGGGAGCCTAGAGCGTGTTTCTGGCTGTGGCAATCTGGTGGAAGTTTGTGGGGTATTCTTATTGCGTGTAACTTTGTTACTTAAAAAGTAACACGTTACAGCTTTGTTAAGGTGATTACAATATGTATTAAAACCCTTTACTTTTATATTGCGTGTATGCGAAGATGTACGCAATATGAAAGAAGGGGTTTTGTTATGCCAGCAAGAAAGTTACAAGCAAAAAGGTTACATTCGGAGCGGATGAAGGTCAAAAAGTTCAAATTATTCGATGCGGTACTGGCGGCAGTCTGTGTTATACTCGTTGTTGAATCTGCCGCCCCCACGGCGGCTATTGGCAACAGTCAGTATTTCTGGTGGGTGTTTATGTTCATTGCGTTTTTTATCCCATACGGATTTGTCACAGCGGAGCTTGGGGCTGCGTACAGAGATAGCGGCGGTCTGTTCGACTGGGTCAAAAGGGCTTACGGCAGGGCGTGGGGTAGCCGTGTGGCGTGGTATTACTGGATACAGTTTGTGTTCTGGCTTGCATCACTGGCGGTGCTGTTTACGGAAGTTATCGGGCAAATTATAG
>WQRL01000119.1 GCA_009786775.1 Oscillospiraceae bacterium | reverse complement strand
AGAACTGGTTTCCTCCGTTTGATGGGCTTAAAATACTTGGGCTTGCAAGCGGCGGCGGTCAGCAAATGCCTATTTTTTCAATGCTTGGGGCAGCTTGCACCATCATGGATTTGTCTGACAAGCAACTGGAGAGCGAACAAATTGTGGCCAGCCGCGAAGGTTATGACATCAACATAGTGAAGGGCGACATGACAAAGCCGTTCCCGTTTCAGGATGAAGCATTTGACTTGATCTTCCATCCAGTTTCAAACTGCTATATTGAGGACGTGCATCATGTATGGCGGGAGTGCTACAGGGTGCTTAAACCCGGCGGAGCGCTTCTTTCCGGACTGGACAACGGCGTAAATTACCTGTTTGACGTTGACGAGGCAGGCAAGCCCCTTACTGTAGACAACTCACTGCCTTTTAATCCACTAAAAGACCCGGCATTAATGGAGAAGCTAATGCGGGATGACTACGGCGTGCAGTTTAGCCACACTTTTGACGAGCAAATCGGCGGCCAAATTGAAGCGGGTTTTGTCATAACGGGTGCTTATGAGGATTATAATGATGCAAGCTGCGCCACCGCAGCACATGGAATACCGGCGTTTTGGGCAACAAGGGCCGTGAAGCCAGCTAGCAAATAATTAGGCAGTCTGAAGGAGGCGTTACAAATGGCTGAATTAACTTCTTTGAGAAATATCGGCAAGGAGATGGAGAAGAAACTAAAGGCTGTTGATATTTCCACAGCGGAAGAGCTGAAGAAAACCGGCAGTGAAAATGCTTTTGTTAGATTAAAGCTGCATTATCCAAATGTATGCCTTGTTCATTTGCAAACACTTGAAGGCGCAATATCTGACACTGACTATAACCAATTACCCAGTGACGTAAAAGAGCGCTTGAAGAATTTCAGCGACAACTTGAAGTAAGAAGGCAATTTTACCCTCCACGATAAACCCGCCGCCGAACAGGGGTGTGTGCCTTCGATGCAGTTGTTGATATTTAGTTATTGTAGGCGGGTTGCTCATATGGTAAAATGGTTGCAACGCAGTCATTTCACAGAGGTTAATTTGCACAAATCATCTGCATATTTTGACACAAAGGAGCCACGGAGATTCATATGATATTAGTTGACAAGATTTCAGTTGGCGAATTGTCCATAATGAAAGATAGGATGTCTGAGCCGCTTGTAAAGGCAGTTGTTGATATCGTTGAAATAATTGCAGGTAAGGTCTATGAGTGAGTATAGAGTTGACAGGGACAAGTGGGCGGAGAAAACTTTTGTTGAACATATGGGCAACATCAGTGCCGAAGTCGGGCGTGCAATTACCGCCCACAGAAACGGCAACAAAGTTCGTGAAGACCGTGCAATAGACCGCGCAATAGACCTGTTTAGCGCAACAGTTGACGTTTGGATAGGCACGGAATATTCCTACCGCCTCAAGGAAGTTCTTAGAGCTAGAGATGAGTTTCTCCGCCTATTTTTCGACGGAACATTTGCGGAAGATGCCGATAACATTGACAGGTATTTTACATATTATGCTTTTTTAGCAAGAAATCAACACCATGAGCAACAGTTACAAATGAAGCGTGTTTACGCCAACCCCGGAAAGGACTGATCCCATGATTTTTATATGCTACTCAAAATGAACGACTTGCAGAAAGGCAAAGGCTTGCCTTGATGATGCGGGAGTACAGTATACATACCGCGATGTTAAAACCGCAAACCCTACCTATGATGAACTAAAAACCTGGCTTGAGCGCTGTGATTTCCCTGTGCAGAAATTTTTCGGCACCAACAGCAGCTTGTTTAAGTCAATGAACCTTAAAGATAAGCTCCCTTCAATGAGCGAGGATGATTGCCTGAAACTTCTAGCAACTGATGGCATGCTTCTAAAGAGGCCCCTTCTAATCGGCGAGGACTTCGTCAAAATTGGATTTAATGAAGATGATTGGAAAGCAGTTTTATAAAAAACTCACCTTCACGCCCTAGTCCAGCGGTTTTGAAATGACTCAACAAAGATTGCGGCAGCTTTATTCGTCTGCCGAGGCGAAAAACAGCAGTAATACCAGTGGTCTTTCAAATTTTTACCAGGCAAGGAGAAACACAATGAACGTCTGCATTTTAATGGCAAGCCCCAGGCTTAATGGGAACACAGCAGAGATTCTCAAGCCATTTGTTAAAACACTTACAAACGCAGGAGCAGCGGTTAACTACATAACCCTTTCCGACAAAGATATTAAGCCCTGTAAGGGCTGCTATGCGTGTCAGCATATAGCGGATGAGTATGGCTGCGTCATAAAAGACGATGTCCAAGATATAGTTAATGCGATTATTATGTGCGATACTATAGTTTTCGCTACCCCCATTTACACATGGTACTGCACAGCTCCTATGAAGGCTCTGCTAGACCGCCACTATGGGCTCAATAAGTTTTACGGTAAGGCTGCAAGAGGCTCCCTCTGGGCGGGTAAAAAGGTGGCTATCGTAGCTACCCACGGATACGATGAGAAATATGCCTGCGAACCATTTGAAACAGGTATAATCAGGCTGTGTGAGCATTCGGATTTGAAATATTTAGGAATGTACTCAGCCAGACATCTTAAAGACAAGACCTCATTCCAAACGCCCGAAGCTGTCAGCGGTGCGGAGGAATTTGCGCGGCACATTTTAAGCAATGCCAACTGACAGCTACCTCGAAAGCGTTACTGTGGGCCCGCGGGTGCCGCACAACGGCACAATTGTGCTGGAAAAATATGACCCGAATTGGCCTGTTGATGGAAAACCTAGTTTTAATTTAGGAGAGTTATATATGGATGGATTTCTATTTTTTGCCTTACTCATCCCAGGCGCAGCAGTTGTTGTATTTTATGTTCTTTACAGGGTAATAAAAGCTGCTGTGCGCGACGGCACAATTGAGGCGCGTCAAATAATGGATGAAGCGGGAGGCAACCATGATTCAAGAATTTAACATTAGGCCATTTCCATACTGCCTTGCAGGGGTGGAGATTAAGCCTATTTTTACGGAGATGAAAAATAGTTTACCGATGTACCTGAGCTTAGCTGCGGACAGCCCCTTTAGGCCTGAATTTGAGGATAAGCCCCAAACTGAGTTCAGCGATGCTGTGTATAACAGGATTCATGGGGCTCACGGAGTTACATGGAGCGTGGGTGGCTATCTTGAAAACCGCTGCGTAGGGCTTGATAAGTATCCCCAAATGAGGGAGCAGAAGCGGTATTATCACCTGGGCATTGACCTCAATTTTGCAAAGGGCACAGCGGTTCACGCACCGCTAAATGGCGAAATTGCCGTCAGCGGTTATGAAGAGGGTGCCGGTAATTACGGCGGCCACGTTGTAATTAAGTGCAAGGAAAACGGCACAGTCTTTTACCTGCTTTTTGGCCATCTCCGAAAATCTCTTCTCCCTGTGATGGGAGCGCCCATCAGCGCAGGTCAGAAATTTGCCGAAGTCGGTGATTTCGACGAAAACGGCGCATGGTATCAGCACATTCATCTTCAAGTGCTGACTGAAAAAGCCTTCGCCGAGGGCTGGGTCAACAAAGGGTATTGTTCACTTGAGGATATTCCATCAATATCTCAATATGCCCCTGATCCCGCACTGTTTTTAATTTAAGAATACTTCTGTAACCGCCACTCCGAAAAACGCCATATATTCACATATTTTCAACAACTCCTGTGTTTTTATATTCTATAATGAAGGAATATCAAATATAAAAGGAGCTTTTGTTATGCCGTTAACTGCTTTAATTTGCTCCACCTGCGGAGCAAGGCTACAGGTGGATACAGACAATTCCATAACCAAGTGCTGTTTTTGTGATACGAAGTTCCTTCTTAAACAGACTTCCGAAAAAGTTTACGAGTCACAACCTATAGAATCAACCGGTGTTACAGATGATTTTGTCCCTGTTGCACAAGCGCTGCCTCAAACTCCGCCCAATATCAGTGTAACTTCTGAGTCTCAGCGCAGAGAAAATCCCAAGAGCAAATGGGCTGCATTTCTGCTCTGCCTGCTGCTCGGCTGGCTGGGGGCGCACAAATTTTATGAAGGCAAGATATTAATGGGCATCATTTATCTTTTTACCGCAGGCTTGTTCTTCATAGGCTGGATTGTTGATTTAATAATAATTTTGCGCAAGCCGGACCCTTATTATGTCTAGTCGCTTTTATCGTATTCAAAGCTGTTTAGTAGTGAGCTGAGGAAACATTCCCTCAGTTCACTATTTTTATTCGCAAGCAGCACGATAATTAGATGTATATCAAGTTTTAATAATTTCATAGTTGACAAACTCCTAACTCAATGTTATATTAGATTTGCGCCATATCGTAGTCGACAGATAGTTAGGCGCACATGATATCGTTTGATTAGGAGTTTGTAATTGTAATGAAGAAGTATTTTTTGAAACACAAAATGTTGTTAGCAGCCGTTATTTTGGCCAACTTGGTACTGGCTGCCCTGTCTGCCTCTGCGGCTTTTATTTTGCGCGATGCTTTGAATGTGGCACTTGAAATGAACTTGAGCGGATTTAGAAACGTAATTGTAATCTCTGCAATTTACCTGCCTATATTTGCCGCCTCACGCTTTCTCGTTGAAGTTCTGAGTGCCAAGCTAGGTGGTAAAATCATTCAAAAAGTCCGCCATGACGTATTTTCCGGAATAATGTCCAGGGACATGACAACCTTTGGCTCTGTAAACTCTGCTGATTATATCTCGGCACTCAGCAATGACATCGAATTATTTGAAAAGAACTACCTCTCCCAGATTTTCTTGCTCATCTACAACGTGCTGACACCCATTTTTGCCATCGGGATTATGTTCTATCTCAGCCCCATCGTGGCAGGATTTGTCTTGCTTTCTTTAGTGCTTTTGGTGGTCATCCCGTCCCTGTTCGGAAAAGGCCTGCAAAGCAAGCAGGAGAAGCTCTCAGGCCGATTATCTCTGTTCACCATAAAGAACAAAGATATTTTTTCAGGCTTTGAAGTTATAAAGTCCTACCAGATGGCCAAACAGGCAAACAAGGATTTTGCCGAGCAGAACAAGGAAGTTTACAAGGCGCAGCTTTCTTTTGATTATATCAGGGGTGTCACAGTAAGTCTTTCGATGTTTTTAGGCTTGCTTACCCAGATTGGCACCATTTTGGTCGCCGCCTATCTTATAATCCAGGGAAATCTGACAGGCGGGGCCCTGCTGGCCCTCGTGCAAGCCAGCAGTCAAATTTCAATGCCCCTGCAAATGCTATCTGAGGCTGCACCCATGATTTCGGGAAGCAAAGCTGTAGTCGCCCGTCTCTTGAGCCTCGCCCAGGTTGAAGATAGCCCATTCGGCACGGACACTGCAACATTTGATGAAGCTATAAGCATCAAAAATCTGGAGTTTGCCTATCCCGAGAATGACGCACCTGTCTTAAAAAACATAAACTTTACTTTTGAAAAAAACAAAAAATACGCCTTGATTGGCAAGTCAGGCTGCGGAAAAACGACACTCACGAAGGCCATGGTGGGATATTTGCGTGACTATCAGGGGAAAATCGTGTATGATACTAGTGAGCTCCATGCCCTTTCTGAAGATAGCGTCGGCAAGCTGTCCTCCATGATTCACCAAAATGTCTACATGTTTGATGAGGATATCGCTAAGAATATCCACCTTGACAAGGATTACGAGGACGCGGATTTCCGCGCAGCCATTGACGACAGCGGCGTTGCACAGTTTCTTGATAATGAGAGGACACTGGAAACTCAAGTGGGCGAGAACGGATCTAATCTATCAGGCGGTCAGCGCCAGCGCATAGCTGTCGCCAGGGCATTAACACGCAATAAGCCCCTGATGATTCTTGACGAGGGAACCTCCGCCGTGGACCGCTTAACAGCCAGGGATATAGAAACCCGCCTGCTGGGCAAAGAGGACTTGACTCTAATAACCATCACGCATGCGTTAGATGAGGATATGCTCAGCCAATATGATGAGATAATATACATGGAGGACGGCACAATCGCCGAGCACGGCCACTACTTAAATCTAGTGAGCCAAGACGGCAGTTTTAGCAAGTTTCTAGCCATGTCTGCACAATAAACACGATAACGATATCCACAGGCA
>WQRL01000118.1 GCA_009786775.1 Oscillospiraceae bacterium | reverse complement strand
GGGGGTGACTACTAACAGGCGAAGCCTTAAACATCTTAAAAAAATATCAAAACTGACACAAAGAATACAAACCGTCATGTATAATATATATGAGGATATGCCCCAAATCCGACTAAACAGGTGCGTGAAATATGAACTTTAAGGTGCTCATAGTTGAAGATGACCCGAAACTTCAAGAGGTGCTCAGCGATTATTTTCTCAGTAGAAATGACATCCCGGTCACTGCCTCAAATGGTGCGCAGGCTCTGGAACTTATTGAGGAAAATGACTTCGATGCGGTTTTGCTGGATATAATGATGCCCGGGCTTGATGGATTTTCCGTGTGCAGCAGGCTAAGGAAAAAGAGTGATGTGCCAATCGTGTTTGTAACAGCGCTCTCTGATGAAGACGACAAGCTGTTTGGGTATGAGCTTGGCGCAGATGATTATGTGACGAAACCATTTTCGCTGTCAGTTCTCTATGCCAAAATTGCAGCCCTAATTAAGCGCAGCCGAGGCAGCATCCTCATTGGGGACAGACTGGAGGCAGGGGGCTTGTCCGCTGAGATATCCACGCGCAAAGTGTTTGCGGGGACAAAAGAGCTTAGCCTGACCCCCAAAGAATACGAACTTCTGCTGTGCCTAATGCGTAACAAAAACTTGGTTATGAGCCGCGAACAGCTTCTGGTTAAGTGCTGGGGTTATGATTACGAGGGCGAGTCACGGGCGGTGGATACCCATGTGAGGCGGCTGCGGGATAAGCTGGGGGAACACGCGGACTGCATAAAGACCGTAATCAAGGCGGGCTACAGGTTGGAGGATATATGAGGAAAAAAAGAGAGCGCAAAACACTTCGGTCTGTGACATTGCGGCTGTGCCTTTTTGGGCTTATAATGTGGCTGGCTTTTGTGGGAATAGTGACGCTTGTGACGGCCGAATATGTGTTTTCGTCAATTAGCAGAGAGGCGGAAGCGTTTGTCAGCCGGCCCATATTCGGAATGTGGTCCTCCTATGGTGATGCTCTTGAGCACCACGGAGAGGACGAGGAAGCCTTCGCTGCACACATGGAAAATGCCGCAATGTGGGAAATAGTGGCCGCAAACAGACAAGGCTGGGGCAGGCTCACAAGATGGAATCCAAATAGAAGAGGTGATGCGTTTAGCCTGCTGAGGAGGAATGTTTGGTCCGATTTTCAAACTGCCGTTATTATTTATGACAGGGATGGAAATATATTCCGCCAGAGTGGAGATATTATAGACCTGTCCTATTACACAGCGGAGGCCTGGGAAGCAGGGCAGACTAGGGATGGGCCGATGGTCGGCCGAACGTACATAGTTTTAGGTAATGAAATGATTTCACCGGAAGCGCGAGGGAAATTGGAAGCCTCATTTGAGAATTTTGGGGCAGGAAGTATATTTTCTGCTTTTCCGGGGGTGCGCCTTACGGGATTTTTTGGCAGTCACGGCGTTGAGTTTATCCCTGTTGTCTTTGAATATATTCCAAACGAAGTCTATTGGTATATTCGGTCTGAACTAAGTTTTATCCCCACCCGGCAAATGGGATCTGTAAGGGACTTATTGCGGGAAGGGCGTGTGCAATGGCAACTTCTCTTTGACGGCACGGCGGATTTTGACGGCAGCCAAGAACTTGTTACGCTCTACAGTACTAATTTTTGGCTAAGACGATACAATCCGGGCGGGACATTTAGACAAAATGGAATGCAAGCAGAGAACTTGCTCACATTTGTTGATAGAGTGCTCTTTCCGCAGCTTCTTTTAAGTGAAGGAGGATTTCTTTCAGGTCATATTCAAAACCTTTGGGGGTCAAATCTCTGGAATTTATTTATGTTTCAAGGGTCATCCATAGCGGACACAAGGTACTTTGATTATGAGCGTGGAGATAGCTTTCCACAGCCTGATTTCCGAGTGATATCGGCGGTTTCAGTAAACCCGCTGCTCCATGCGGTGCGCGAGCTAATATATGTTTATATTTTGTCATTTGCAATCTGTGCCATTGTGGTACTTGGCTTGAGGCGCGCATTATACCGAAACCTTGTACGTCCCATTGATGCAATTAACGACGGATTTGAGGCCTATAACGCAGGGCACGGAGTGTACAGGTATCTTGACTGTGAGCGGGAAGTTTGGGACGCAAGCGTGAAGCTGATAGAAAACTACAAAAATGCGACAGACACCCTGGCATCCAACAAAAATGAAATAACCCGCTTGCAGACGGCGCTTAAGTACGCAAAGGACGCCGAGCAAATGCGCAGGCAGACCACCTCCAACATAGCCCACGAACTCAAGACACCCCTCGCTATTATCCACAGCTACTCAGAAGGGCTAAAGGAGCATATTGCAGAAGAAAAACGCGGGCACTATCTGGACGTAATCCTCTCAGAGTCGGAAAAAATGGACGCAATGGTGGTGGAAATGCTCGACCTATCGCGGCTTGACGCGGGTAAAGTAAAACTCTCCGTGGATGAATTCTCGCTGACGCAGCTCGCCGGGGCAGTTTTTGAAAAACTGGAAATGACCATAAAAGAAAAGAAGCTGACAATATCATTTGAATTTGACGGTGAATGCATAATGAGCGGAGACGAAGCGCGCATGAGCCAGGTCATATCAAACTTTGCAGCAAACGCCATTAAGTACACACCAAGCGGAGGGCATATAACAGTCAGGGCATACCAAAACCGCTGGGGCACATCGTTTTTTGTCGAAAATGACAGTGAACCATTTACAAATCCTGAACTCACGAAAATCTGGGAACCCTTTTACCGAGCCAACAACGCCCGGACAAACGAAGGCACAGGCCTGGGCCTTGCCATAGCCAAAAGCATTATCGAACTCCACGGCGGGAAAAGCCAGGTGCGCAACACTAAAACAGGTGTGGAGTTTGGATTCGTGTGCTAACAGAAGCTGACTTTAGATAGGGGGCGTTCAGAGGGCGATGCTTCCGAGGCGCCTCGCCTTTCGTGGTGCCTTGCATTCGTTTTTACCTCAGAGTTATTTTTATTTTTGCCGAGTTATTTTGCTTGACACTCGGCGCATGATAAGCTAGAATAAAATCCGCACCTGCCCCCGTAGCTCACTCGGATAGAGCGGTCGCCTCCTAAGCGACAGGTAGTGCGTTCGAATCGCGCCGGGGGTGCCAAATACACACAAATGACAACTCTTAATTTTAGGGGTTGTCATTTGTTTTTCTGATGGAGTAGACAGGCGGCAGTGGCGGTCTGCTTGGAGATAATTTCGACTCATTTTTTCGAGCTGATTTACCCGTTGATGTAGATGCGGTAACAAAGGTAGCTTGCCGGCTTAATGCCAGCCGCTATCTTTAGTTGCAAGCGGATTTAATTACTCAGTACTGCCGCCGATAATTTTTACACCACTAGCGGATTCTACCGTCTTGGTGGCTAGTTCTCTAAGCTCTGAATAAGCCTTATCCAACTTGTTTTGTAATGAGACATTCGCCTTGTTTGCAGCTTCAAGCTCTTTCTCTAAATGTGAAATCTTGTCATTTTGGCGGGCTGATGAGTTTTGGTAATCCTTATCGCTCAGGGCAATTTTGAAATTATGCTCACGGGTAAGTTCTGCACATGCTAATTCCACCGCTGCTTTCTTTTCCGATTCAATCAACTCCGGTATGCTCTCGACTTTTGCCTCTAGGGTCTTTAGGTGCTCCGCTTTTGCCTCCGCGTCAGACAGCGTCAGTGCTGCAAGTTCTTCCTTTCTTGCAAGCGCAGCCTCTCTGGCATTTTTTTCATCATCCCACGCAAAAGTCTCCTTTTCGCGCTCTCTCCTTAAATTATACTGGAACTCTTCAGCCTCACGAGTGCGTTCGATTTTGAGTTTTTTAGCCAGAGTATCGTACTCTTCTTGTAGCTCAGTCTTTTTCTGCGCATATTCGGCGCGAAGATTATCCAGTGAAGATGCCGCATATTCGATTTTCGCAGCATTTTCAGCATCAATCTGCACCTGCCGCTCTCTTCCGGCCTCTATAATCAAGGCAAGTTTCTGAAGCTCGGAGGAAACCCCATAAAGTTCTTGCAGCCTTGCCTCTTCTGTGCTGATAGCAGTCTGTAAATCCTTGAATTTGTTATTTAGCTCAACCGAAAATATACTTTGTTCCACAGCGGCCTTAGCTGATTCTACAGCCTTCTTCTCGGACTTTTCCTTCTCCACCTTTACAGGGTTGAGTTTGCCGGATTCAGCGGCCTTCGCGCGGGTGAGAGCCTCATTAAGGGCTTCTAACATTTCAGCCTTTGTATTTTTCATTGTGATTTCTTGGTCAATTGACATTTAAACTTCTCCTATCTCAGAAAGTTATTTCAGTCTTCACGCTCGCAATCAGATTTTTTCTCCCTGTAACTATACAGCAAGCACTAGTAAATATCAATGAAATAGAAAAATTATATTTGAACTTAATATCTATTTTTGCTTCTTANTGCCGCATTATAAAATCGCCTTGTGCGAAATGAGCATTGACAAATTGTCAAATGTTGCATACAGTAAANGTAAGCCTGCAACTTATTGAAATGTGGTTAAACGCCAAACTCATCTATGAACGATAAGCTGAAACAAGCCTNATTTATAATGTGCTAGCTATTCTCCTGTCGAAACCGCAACTGAGGCACGAAGTGACCANNGCGTTTCTTGGTTATTTGTGCCTTATGAATTCGAAAGGTATGGTCATTTTATGAAAAAGAGACTTTTGAGATTTTGCAGATTTTTCATAATACTTGCGTTCACTTCGGTGATTGTTGGCTTTAGCAACGCTTCTCTTGGTGCTGATATTCACAGTGTTTACATTGATGGATATGAGATTACTTTTGATACGCCACCTCATGAGATGAGCGGCCGTCTTTTGGTTCCGGTTCGGGCAGTTGCGAAATCAGTTGGTGCAGAAGTTGAGTGGGATGCGAGCCTGCGTTTGGCTTCGATTACTTTTGGAACAGATAGGCTTGATTTGCCGATGGATTCGAAGATTGCTTTTTTCAATGGTGTGGCTATTCCAATGGATGTTACGCCACTCTTACTATACGGACGTGTACTCCTTCCACTACGTTTTATCTCAGAATGGTTGGGATTACGGGTGGATTATTTTGATGGTGCCGTGAAAATGTATAGCTTAGCTCAAGTGAATCACAATGCAACAATGCACGCACCGCGCGGAAACACAAATGCAAACTTAAACAATGCAAATTCTGCAATCATTTGGCAAAGTAGACTGTTTTTTGAAGGAGGTCTTGGGATTTTTAGCACCCAAGCTTTGGGTGGACTTGCTTCAGACGGTCGGGCAACATTGTCAGGGTTTAACTCATTTCCATCATCATTCAACATCTGGAATGGGCAACTATATGTCATTGTGAGCGAAGCATATCCAATCAATGAGTTATCATACTTTAATCCAAATGTTGAGCAGAGCGGTAAATTTGTCAGGATTGATGTAGAAGGCAATATCTTGGAAAATGTTTTGAGTGGAGTCGTCTATGCACAAATACACGATGGAATAATTTACTTTATCAGCGTAGACAATGGACAGTTATATCGCCGCCCTCTGGAAGGCGGAGCTGCAACTGCATTGGGTGTTTATGCCTCTCGAAATGTTCGCGGAAGTTCTGTTGATTTAATGCTTGAAATCATAATAACAGATCAGTATATATTTACAAATGATGGATGGTCAATATTGAGAATGGCGCTTGATGGCTCGGGCCGGACAAGGCTGCTTACGGCCAGTAGTGTTGGATTTAGAGAGATTCTCGAGAGCACATTCAGTGCGCATTCCCAAGCAGTGTATCCAGAGTTCTGGGAAAGGTTTACTTACTACTTTACTGGGCTAGAGTTTGCAAATGGCAAACTGTTTTTCAGCAGTGGAGGCGCAACAAGTGAGGCACGAATAGTTTCAATGAATATTGATGGCACCGGATTGCAGGAAATATATCACGCGGGTGCATCAGAAATAAACATCATTGATGGCGGGCTATATTTCACACAACTTGTACCAATCTCTCCGATGCTCATGAGCCCACCCGAAGATGTGATGTATGTTGGATTAAACATTTCACGAATCTGCTTAAATTCAGGAGAACTTGAAATTTTGCTTACAGGCTCTCCGATGGGCTGGTCGTATAGTTCGATAACTTTAATGGAAAATGGACGCTTGTATTATGCAGAGCG
>WQRL01000117.1 GCA_009786775.1 Oscillospiraceae bacterium | reverse complement strand
TTTATGTTTTGTCTTAGGCTTGCGCCCGGATTTCGGAGCTAAATCTTGATCCGGCCTGGCGGGAGCCCTGCGCTCCGGCGGCCTCTTTGGATTTCCTTGAGGGGCTGCCCCATTCGGCTTTCTCAGTGGTGCAGTATGCTGGTTTTGATGACTATTTACCCTTTGCAGCGCCTGTGAATTTTGACTAACCGGCCCTGTGGCTTGCTGCTGCCTGGGCGAAGCCACAGGAAACCCTACAAATGCTTCCTCATCATCCGCACTAGGACGTGCATTTGGAAGGGCATAGTTAAACACTATGGAGGGATTTTTGCGAAACTCTTCTAGATCACTGAGCATCTCTTCGGCTGTCGTGAAGCGTACATTCAAATCAGGCTCCATGGCGTGCATGGTTATATCCTCAAGCCCAATGGGCACTTCAGGGTTTATATCCCTTGGCATCAGCGGAATCGCGCTGATATGCTGAATTGCCACAGATACAGCAGAATCGCCTACAAAGGGAAGCCGGCTGGTGAGCATCTCGTACATAACAACGCCGAGGGAATAGATATCCGACCTAGCATCCACATGCCCGCCCTTGGCCTGTTCGGGGGAAATGTAGTGTACAGAGCCGAGAGCTTCCTGAGTGAGGGTGTTAGACACAGTAAGAAGGCGCGCAATGCCGAAGTCGGCAACTTTTACGCTTCCGTCTTTTAATATCATTATGTTATGTGGCTTTATGTCACGGTGGATTATACCCCGTGAATGCGCATGGCTGAGAGCTTTGGTTATCTGGGTTGTAAAATGCAAAGCCTCTTTCCAGTTGAGCAGGCCTTTTCTATTTATGTACTGCTTGAGGGTTATGCCCTCAATTAGTTCCATAACAATATATTCTGTATTCCCCGCCCTGCTGACATCATAAACTGCGACGATATTGGGATGCGAAAGCATGGCGACCGCTTGCGACTCGGTGTAGAAGCGTCTTTGAAACTCCTCATCACCGGCAAGGTCTTCCTTTAGTATTTTTATTGCAACCATCCGGTTGAGCCGGTGACAGCGCGCTTTATAAACCAGCGCCATCCCGCCTGTACCGATTAGTTCCAGTATTTCATATCTATTATCAAGTATCCTGCCTATATATTTATCATGGGCATCCACTTGCATTCCTCCCTTCGAGGGTAATTTTATGTCTATTTTCTGTAAATAACGGCTGTAACATTGTCAGGAGCCCCCCGTTCAAGAGCCATCTCCACAAGTTTTTCACAACAATCCTTGACGCTGCTTGCATGCTGGAGCTCAAATAGAATCTCGCTGTCGAGCACCAAGTTGGAAAGCCCGTCTGAACAAAGCAGGAGATAATCCTTTTCTTCGAGCTTTAGTAAAAACACATCAGGCTCCTCGCTCCGGTTTGTGCCAAGAGCCCTTGTTATGAGATTTCTGTTGGGATGCCTGCGGGCCTCTGTGCGTGTCAAGTCGCCTCTGGTGATCATATCCTCCACTACAGAGTGATCCCTTGTTACCTGAGTAATGCCGTGGGAGGTCACATAGTAGAGCCTGCTATCCCCTACGTTTACCACCACTTCACCGCTGGGTGTGGAAATGGCGGCTGTAAGGGTCGTGCCCATTCCCCTAAATTCCTCATGTTCATTGCTCTTGTCGTAGACAGCTTTGTTGGCGGCAACTACTGCACCGGCCATTTTTTTAGCCATATCGCTCTGTGAACCAATACTCTCCTCAACGTACTTGCCCATATGGTGCATGAACGTTTCGGCAGCCACGGAGCTTGCTACATTGCCGGCCCTTGCTCCGCCCATACCGTCACAAACGACAAGCACAGCGATGTCGCGCGTCTCATCAAAGAGAATCTTAAAAACATCCTGATTTTGCCGTCTTACTTTGCCGGTATTTGTGAGTCCGAAAAGATCCATAAGCATGACCTCGTTACTTCAATTGTGACAGATGCTTGCCGCGCAACTGTCCGCATGATGCGGTGATATCTTTACCTAAGCTGCGCCGCACTGTACAGTTTATACCATTATTTTGTATCATTTTTGCAAAAGACTTTATAGTTTCCGGCGGACTTCCCCGGAGCGGTCTTTCAGGCACTTCGCTCAGAGGTATTAGGTTTAAGTGGCTCCCGGTGTTGCGGAGCCTTTCTGAGAGAAGCTGTGCATGATAGGGAGTGTCATTGACCTCATCAATCAAGGCATATTCATATGATACACGCCTTCCTGTCTTGCGGAAGAAGTTCCCGCACGCCTCAAATAGCCTATCCACGCCAATGGTACGGTTAACTGGCATAAGTTTCGTTCTCGTCACATCATCTGGCGCATGGAGAGACACCGTTAAAGTTGATTGTATCTTATTATCGGCTAATTTGTCAATGTTTTCTACGATTCCGCAAGTAGATATTGAGATGCGCCTTGCGCCTATATTCATGCCCAAAGGATGATTTACAAGCTCCAGAAAGCGCAATAAGTTATCAAAATTATCTAAAGGCTCCCCTATTCCCATAATGACAATATTAGATATTTTCTGCCCTAATTCAAGTTGTGTAAAGAGTACTTGATCTAAAATTTCGCCGGACGTAAGATTGCGCACAAGACCGCCTATTGCTGAGGCACAAAATGCACAGCCCATAGCGCAACCCACCTGTGTGGATATGCAAACTGTGTTACCATGTTCATACTTCATAAGCACGCTCTCAACGGCGCTGCCGTCAATCATCTGCCACAGCATCTTCGTAGTGCCGTCAATTTGCGAAACTTGCTTTTTGAGCAAAACAGGTGCATTAATATAGCAGTTCTCATCAAGGGCCTTTCGGAGTTTCTCCGAGATATCCGTCATCTCAGAAAAGCTCCGCACCCCCCGGTGCAGCCAAGAAAACACCTGTTTTGAGCGGAAACTCTTCTCCCCTATTGAAACAAAATATTCTTCAACTTCGCTAAGGCTCATTGATTTTATGTCGATTTTATTATCCATTTTTTTCCAGTTTCGCTTTCCGAAGTTTTGCTATGAAGAATCCGTCTGTCCCGTGGATATGTGGCCAGAGGGTAATCATCCCCCCGGGCACCTCTCCGATTTCCGGCAGAGCAAAGGCCTCTAGTGAAAAGTGAGGATGAGAGCTTAAAAAAGATTCAAGCACATCCTCGTTTTCGGCAGGCAGAATGGTACAAGTGGAGTAGAGCAGCACTCCGCCCGGCCTTACATGCGCGGATAGAGCTGAGAGTATGCTTTTTTGGATTTCGGGAAGCCCGCTGATTTCCTGAGGGGTTTTGTATCTAATTTCGGGCTTTTTCCGCACAATCCCAAAACCGGAGCAAGGCACATCCGCCAGCACCACGTCAGCAAGCCGCCCATCTGCAAAATCATACGGCAGACCCTTGGCAGCATCACTTAACTTAGATTCCTTCGAGGCATCCATAACCAGTGTCTTTATAATATTTATCCCAAGCCTGCTGCTTCCGCTCTCAATGTGCCGAATTTTAGCCGGGTGTACATCACAGGCTAAAATCAGCCCCTGATTTCCCATCATAATAGCTGAGGTAAACGATTTGCCCCCCGGAGCTGCGCAGCCATCAATAAGAAAGTTGCCTTCTGAAGGGTTTGCTGCAATCACAGCAAGCCTCGCTGCTACATCCTGCACGTATAAATGACCCTTGTCAAAGCAGTCCAGGCGCATAATATTTCCAGCCCCGCGAAATTCAATACAGTTTTCAAGCCAGTTATGAGGCGCGGCCTCAACACCCGCTTTGCCAAGCTGCTCCAAAACCTCGCCTGTGCTCGCTAGAAGCGTATTGACCTGAGCCGTTATAGGGACTTTGCCGGAGTTATTTTCACTAAGAAATGCCTCCGTGCCATTTTGGCCTAGAAGCTCAGTTAGCTTCTCAACAAGCCACTGAGGATGGGAATATTTCACAGAGAGGACATAGCTCGGCGTCCCTGTCACTTCAGGCAACTGGCCATCCTGTGCTGCTTTGGAAATTTTTCGCAGCAACGCATTAACATACCCCGCTGCACGTCCGTTAGAATATTTCTTTGTGAGCGCAACACCCTCGTTTACAGCCGCACCGGAGGGTATTTTCGTCAGCAAAACTATTTGATAAATAGATAGGCGCAAAATGTCCAGCACCCTGGGTTCAAGTTTTTTTAGTTCCATATTGGAGTAATTTCGCGCATAGAAATCACAAAGTGCCATGTTTTGTAAAACGCCATATACAAGCTGCACAGTGAGCGAGATGTCCACCTGGGAGAGATTTGAGCTGCCCACCACGCTGTTTAGAGCCAAGTCAGACCATGCCTTATTACGGCGGTACTGGCCAAGTATTTTCAGTGCAGCCTCACGCGCCGACAATGTTTTATTATTGCTTTTCATTACTGCACACCTCCCGGCTGAACTAATTTTGAATTTTTCGGAAAACCCCTTTCAGTAAATGCCATTAAAAGGGATTTCCTTTTAAGTGGTCTGCCGCCAACATCCGCTTGCCTCCGGGGGCCTGCAATTCTTTTATTATCACAGTTGCATCTCCGCAGGCTATTTCAATGCCAAAATCCCCTGTTGCCACGACTTCGCCGGGAGGCTTTGAGGGCTCAGTGTCTGTGG
Source organism: Oscillospiraceae bacterium (assembly GCA_009786775.1). GTDB lineage: Bacteria > Bacillota > Clostridia > Oscillospirales > Oscillospiraceae > WRMH01. The sequence goes on along the minus strand of WQRL01000117.1, from coordinate 1,614 downwards.
CCTGTACAGAGTATATCTTGTAGGTTGTATCCCGGAGCTGAGCCGTGGCTGTGGGCCAGGGGTTTAGGCCCCTTACCTTGCACTTAATGTTAAATGCGCTGTCAGTCCAGTCGATAGGTGACATTTCCTTGCTGAGCATCGAAGTGTAGGTGGCATATTTGCCATCTTGAGGCTTTGGCCTTATTTCACCGCTCTGTAGTGCTTTGACCGTTTCAGTTAGAAGCTGCGCCCCCAAAATCTCAAGCCTTTCAAAAAGCTCCCCTGAGGTTTCATCGCCGCCGATGGCGGTTTCTTTTGTAAGAAGTATATCCCCTGTATCCATCTCCTCGGCCAGGTACATGGATGTAACACCTGTTATGCTATCCCCGTTTAGAACCGCCCACTGAATGGGGGCTGCGCCCCTGTACTTGGGAAGCAATGAGGCGTGGATGTTTATGCAGCCTAAAGGCGGTATCTCAAGAATCTCCTTAGGCAAAATTTTACCATAGGCCACCACTACAATAAGATCCGGCTTAAGCTCCCTAAGAAGATTGGCAGCCTCCCCGTCCCTAACATTTCCGGGCTGGAAAACAGGTATGCCGTTTGCTAGGGCTATTTCCTTGACCGGCCCAAAAGATACCTTCATCCCCCTGCTGCTTGGCCTATCCGGCTGGGTGAAAACCCCTGCGACTTCATAGCCCTGCTCCAAGAGAGCCAGGAGCGGGGCTCTTGCAAACGCCGGAGTACCCATGTAGACAATTCTCATTATTTTGTATCCTCTTTTACTTTTACCTTTACTTTTACCCGTGCTTCCTTCGCCTTCTGCCTTTCGTCACGCAATGCATCAAGTTCCTCGTCAGTGAGAATATGGTCTGTAAGGCTGGTAAACAAAACTCCGTCTAAGTGGTCAATCTCATGGCATGCAGCGCGCGCGGTAAGCCCGCTGCACGTTATTTCAAATGTATCCCCAAACCTGTCCTGCGCCCTTACCGTAACCGTTTCCGGGCGGCTTACCATGCCGTAGACATCAGGCACGCTCAGACAGCCCTCAGAGCCGTTTTGCTCGCCGCTCTCTTCGGTTATTTCAGGGTTAATAAGCTCATATACAGTTTCCTCAGGCGGGTCTGTCTCTGAATTAATGTCCACTATCAGCGCAACCCTGCGCAATATGCCCACTTGCGGCGCTGCAAGCCCCAGCCCGTCCGCATCTTGCAAGGTTTCGTGCATATCGTCAAGCAGCACATGCAGCCGCTTGTTAAAATCCGTTATAGCCCTGCTTTTTTTTCTAAGGGCGGGTTCATCCCCTGTCAAAATATTTCTTATAGCCACTTTATCTCTCCTCTAGTCATATGCATCGGCATCGGCAAAAACCAAAACGCCCCGGTATTTATTGTCTTTAGAAATCTCTCGGATAGTGTGGGCAATTGTGTTTCTAACCTGTTTAATATTTTCACAACTGACGAGCAGCCTGTATCTATACTTGTTGTTGACCTTTGGAACTAGTGCAGGGGCAGGCCCCAGCAGCTTTATAGACGGCTCTTCACTAAAATATGCACTGAGCGCCCCGTGGATTCTCAGGCATGTGCGCATCACGGCCTGTTCATCAGTTCCGGACGCGGTCAAGGTCAGTAAATC
>WQRL01000116.1 GCA_009786775.1 Oscillospiraceae bacterium | reverse complement strand
CGTATTTTTCGGCATAGCCAAGGCCATGTTCGGCTTGTAGCACATTAGTCCAGCAGAAGGACTTTTTCAAAACGATTTCGGACGCGCAATGCGTATCCCTGCGGATTAAAACGGAGCTAACCGTAATCCATCTGTAGGTACACACATAGCGCGTCCGTATAATTTTGTTAAGCCCGTCCGGCCTGCCTTACACCACCACGGTTATTCCCAGGCCCGGTTTTTCCAGCAGCTTCATGACTCCGTTTTCTACATCGAAACCGCCGCTTATGCTCTTGTCCTCGAAATGCCGGAAACTGTCAAGGTCTGCTTCGGTGACATTCTTCTGAGATGCCACGAAAGCTGCCGAAGCCGCATTGCCGATACGGGTTTCCAGCATACAACCCAGCATACAGGGGATGCCTGCGGCTTCGCCGATGGCATTTATCCTAAGGGAAGGGTAGATTCCGCCCGCCTTCATGAGCTTTATGTTAAATTCGTCCACAGCCTGTCTTTTCGCCAGCTTAAACGCATCCTCAGGTGAGTGGAGGCTCTCGTCGGCCATTAGGCTTATTGCAATGTGGCTGCGGATATATGCCAGCCCGTCTATATCCCAGCACCGCACGGGCTGTTCCACCGCCTCAACATCGTATTCTTCGTAGGCCTCTATAACCCGTATGGCATCATTTACGGACCAGCCCTGATTTGCGTCCACCCGAATCCTGATCTTAGGCCCTACTTTCTGCCTTATTAGCCTCATGGCCTCTATGTCGGCTTTGGGGTCAATGCCTGCCTTGACTTTAAGGATGTGAAAGCCTTCCCTGACATATGCCATTGCATCTTCAGCCATAACTTCAGGCTTTCCGATTCCAACAGTCATATCTATGCTAAACTCGCTTCTATATCCCCCAAGGAACTTGTACAGAGGCATCTCCAGTTTTTTGGCCATAATATCGTACAGAGCTATGTCTATCCCCGCCTTGGCGGAGGTGTTCCCCACCGTCATGGCTCCCATTATTTTGTGAATTTTCTCAATCTCAAAGGGACTTAGACCAATAAGCGCTTTTTTGAACAGTTCCAGAAAAACCGGCACACTGTCCAGAGTTTCCCCTGTTACAGGTGAAAACGGCGAGGCCTCTCCATAGCCTGTGATGCCTTCATCTGTGGTTATTTCGACAATTATTGTTTCGGCATATTCCATAACGCCAATTGCCACCACAAAGGGCTTTTCCAGCTTTACTTTTAGCCTCTCAAATTTAATGTCTGTAATCTTCATACCTGTATCTCGTCCTTTCATCCAGCTCAACTGAGCGTAACGGCGCTGTCTGCGGCCGGCGGTTAGCCTGCTATGCTTATCTAGCTACTTACCGCACCCAGCGTAGTTCATCAACCCGAAAGGCCGCTGTCGGCCCTATAAAGCCCATCTCTATATCACGGTGGTGCACATATGCCATACTTGTAAAGTATATCGGTATAAATGCCGCCGTGTCGTTGACTCTTTGCGCGACATCTCTGTATATTGCCAGCCTCTGTGCAGGATCTACGGTCATCCGCCCGAGTTCAAACCATGCGTCTATTTCAGGGTCGCTGTAGCCAGTCATGTTGAGCCCGCCATCGGTAGCAAACATCTCGCTCCATGCGCTGGCATCTGCACCGGGCAGACCGACTGCAAGTGCAGCTATCTCATAATTTGCAGAGAACAGGTTGCCCAGCAGGACAGCTTGATCCACTAGCTCAATTGTTGCAGTTATGCCAATGTCGCCTAAGTTAGACTGTATTACCTGAGCCAAGTTTTCAAAAGCTCCGCCTATCGTCTGTATTGTAGTGTTAAAGCCGTCTGGGTATCCCGCCTGCGCGAGAAGTTCCCTAGCTAAGTCCAAATCCCTCTCAAAGGGCATTACATCGGGTGCATATCCAAAACTCATATCATTGAGGAAACTGTTGGCCACTGAGCCCATCCCCTCTGCTACCATTGCGATAACCCCCGGCCTGTCGATTGAGCGGGCAATAGCTTCTCTAACTAGAGGGTTATTAAATGGTTCCATGTGGGTGTTGAGCGTTAGAAAGTTTACATTGTTGGTGTCAAACCTGGTGACGCCAAGATTTGGCTGAGCTGCCAGCCTTTCAATATCCCCGGGCGGCACGGTTATTGTGAAGTCAATATCTCCCGCTTCGACAGCAATGCTGGCAGTGGCCGGGCTGAGTATAACCATGTATGTTACATCCCTAATTGGAGCAGGGCCGCCGAAGTAATCATCAAACCTGGTAAACGATACAGAGCGTCCGGGCTGATGCTCCACAAACCTGTAAGGGCCTGAGCCTATGGGAGCTCTGCTGAAATCGTCGCCCATTTCATTTATTATGCTCTCGCTCACAAGCCAAATGTTCATAATGGAGCCAAGAAACGGGGCGAAGGGGAACTCTAGGTCGAATCTAACTTGATGGTCGTCCACAGCGGTGATGCTTTCAATGGCGTGAATAGACGCCCCGACAAAAGGTGACTCCATCGCCCGCTCGAACGTAAACACTACATCGTGAGCGGTGAGAAGGTCGCCGTTGTGAAATCTCACATCGTCGCGCAAGAAAAATGTATATGTCATCGCATCGTCCGAAACTTCATAGCGCATTGCCACGCTAGGAACAAAGCCCTCTGTGCTCTCTGACATAAGCCTGCTGAAAATCAAGTAGAACAAACGTATGTCTGCTGCGCTCGCAGTCATCACGGGGTCTAGGTTGCTTATATCCGAAGGCATTCCGATTGTTATTGAGTCCCTGGCGGGGCCTTCTTGCGCGTCACCTGCTTGATTTTGTGCGGTGGCACCAGTTTCGGCAGGCGGCTGTACGGCATCCTGGGCGCAAGCCGCAACCATGGTCAGCACTAATAGAAGCGCTACGATACCCGATAAAGTTTTGAATTTCTTCCGCATTTTTTTCTCCTCCTCATATATCTTATTTAGTTTTTACACTCTTACCACAATGTTAGATGTTGATGCACTTTACAAAATGTCCCGGTGAGCATTCCTGAGCCGCTATATCTGAAGCTGTGCAATCCGCTTTTGCATTGGGGCATCTAGGCGCAAATCTACAGCCGGGCGGAGGTGCGATGGGCACCCCCACTTCTCCCTCCAAAATCATGCGCGTCTTTCCCCTGCCGCTCAAGTTGGGCACCGGTATGGCATCAAGCAAAGCCCTGGTATAAGGGTGTCTGGGATTGCTGAAAAGCTCTTCGGCTGAGGCGCGTTCCACGCATTGCCCAAGGTACATAACCGCAACTTCATGAGAAATATGGCGCACCACCGAGAGGTCGTGGGATACAAACATATATGCAAGCCCCATTTCATCCTGCAAGTCCATCATCAGGTTTAGTATCTGGGCTTGAACAGAAACGTCAAGTGCTGAAACAGGCTCATCGCACACTATAAACTTTGGATCCAGTGCCAGTGCCCTGGCAATCCCTATGCGCTGCCGCCGCCCGCCGTCCAGTTCATGTGGATACACATGCGTGAAGCGCGGAGATAGCTCGACTACTTCCATAAGCTGCATTACCTTACTGCGCATGGACTGCCTATCGCTGAAAACATTGTTTACAATTAAAGGCTCTGCTATCTGTTCGCTCACTGTGAGGCGCGGGTTTAGCGATGCGTAGGGATCTTGAAATATTATCTGCATTTCCTTACGCACTTCGCGCAGCTTAGCTCCCTTGAGCTTAAATATGTTTTCTCCTTCAAACAGCACTTCTCCACCTGTAGGTTCAACCAAGCGCAGTACAGTGCGCCCCAAAGTGGACTTGCCGCAACCTGACTCACCCACCACGCCCAAGGTGGAGCTGCGCTGAATATCAACGCTGACATCATCCACTGCATGCAGGCTGCCCATCGGCGTTTTGAAATATTTTTTAAGGTTTGAAACCCTTACTAAAGGCTCTTTCACAAGGCACCCCCTTGCTTAAACTTGTGGCATTTGACTGTGTGCCCTTCACCTATTTCGTATGATGCAGGTGAGAGCTTTTCGCATTCCTCACCACTGTGCTTGCAGCGCAGGTGGAACTTACATCCCTCCGGCAAATTCGAGGGGTCTGTCATCTGTCCGGGTATCGGGGTAAGGCGCTTGGCGGAACTTGTAAGGTCAGGTATTGAGCCAAACAGCCCCACGGTGTACGGATGGTGCTGCTCCCCTTCAAAAATATCCTCCACAGAGCCAAATTCCACAATTTCCCCCGAGTACATTATGGCTACCTTGTCGCAAACTTGAGCCACTATCCCCAGGTCATGGGTTATCATAATCATGGAGGTGTTTATTTTCTTCCTTAGTTCCTCCATCATTTCAAGCACTTGAGCCTGTATGGTTACATCCAGCGCAGTGGTAGGCTCATCTGCAATAAGCAATAGAGGGTTACATGCTATGGCGATTGCAATTACTATTCTCTGCCTCATCCCGCCGCTAAACTGGTGAGAAAATTCATTTTTACGTTTTGGGGGTATCCCGACCATGTTCAGCAGTTCGTCAACACGCTTGTTTATGGCTTCCTTACTGTTATCCTCGGCGTGGTATTTGAGCACTTCCGCCACTTGATTTCCAACAGGGATAACAGGGTTAAGGCTCGTCATGGGGTCTTGGAAAATCATTCCAATTTGGCTTCCCCGCACTTTCCGCATCTCTTGCTCACGCAATGTGAGCAAATCCCGCCCTTGAAATATTATTGTCCCGCTTCTCACCTTGCCCGTTTCATTGGGCAATAGCCCCATTATGCTCAAGGCAGTGGTGGTTTTCCCTGCCCCTGTTTCGCCGACAAAGCCTATGTTCTCGCCGGCCATCAGGCTAAACGACACGCCGTTAACCGCCTTGTTTATGGCAGTTCCGGAGCTATATTCAACCCTTAAATCATCTACTTTTAACAGTTCACTCATAGCTTACAACCATATTTCTAATGTATTGGTACATGTATTAGTCCTTGAGCCTAGGGTCAAGGGCATCGCGCAGCCCGTCCCCCACCAAGTTAAAGGACAGTGCCGAAATTACGATGGCGAGGCCCGGAAATATGACCAAGTGCGGGGCGTTTCTAATAAATGTATTGCCTTGGGAGAGCATCGAACCCCACTCCGGGTTAGGCGGCTGGATGCCCATGCCGATAAAGCTAAGGCCGGCAGCCGATATTATAACGCTCGCGATGGCCATTGTGGCCTGCACAATCATCGGCCCCATTACATTCGGGGCGATATGCCGCCAGATAATTCTAAATGGTCTTGTCCCACAGGCTCTGGCCGCTTCCACAAATTCCTGATCTGCAAGCGGCAGCACCAGTGCCCTTGTTATCCGGGCAAAGCCCGGAGCTGCGGATATGGTCATGGCTATCACAAGGTTTTGCATGTTCTGCCCCAAGGCCGCCACTATGGCAAGCGCCAGAAGTATTCCCGGAATACAGCTAAAAACTTCTATGACACGCATAACGATTATATCCCCGCGTCCGCCGAGATAGCCCGAAACCGCTCCGATTAAACCTCCGGTTACCAAGGCAATGCTAACGCAGATAATACCAATTGACAGCGACACCCGCGCACCAAAAATAATACGTGCAAAAACATCCCTGCCAAAATCGTCCGTGCCAAAGATATGCTCCGCGCTTGGAGGCTGTAGCCTAATTGCGGCATTCATCGCAATGGCATCCCTCTGATAGTCACGTATGACATCGGCAAAAACCGCCAGCAATGCCAGAATCAAAATAGCTATAAGCCCGGCCATGGCAGCTTTGTTTCTGCGGAACCGCCGCCATACATCAAGTAGCTGGCTACTTTTTTTGTACTGATAATAAAGTTCTTTATCCGTCATGGAGCACCGCCTCACTGTAGTTGCCTTGCCTTGGCGCGCGGGTCAATAAAGGCAAGGATAATGTCAACAATAAGCATCATCACACAGAAAATCATTGATAGAAATATTACAGATGCCATCACCTGCGGTGTGTCATTCATCCGTATGGCATCTAGTGTCAAAAGCCCTAGGCCCGGCATCGTGAACACCGTTTCAGTCAAAATAGTGCCGCCGAACAGTGCGCCGAAGAATGCACCGACCATCGTTACAACAGGGATAACGGCGTTGCGCAGGGCGTGGTTCCAGATGGTATTTCTAACAGGGGCTCCCTTTGCCCGGGCTGTGCGGATATAATCCTGGCGGATGGTTTCAAGCATCGTGGCACGGGTTAGCCTAAGTATGGCGGAGGCCGCAGGCAAGG
>WQRL01000115.1 GCA_009786775.1 Oscillospiraceae bacterium | reverse complement strand
AAACCTTGTTATCGTAAAAGCCCTTGAGCATTTCCGGCTCGCGCTTGGGAAGCCCCGCGCGCATGGGAAAATCAGTCTTGGGCAGGTTTACTGTTGTATTATAGTCCTGAGACATTCGCTAATCCTCCTGCGGCATATCAAATCTTTTGCATAATCGCAAACGGATTGGCCAATGGCCAATCCCTGCATACTGCATTTAGCATGGGCGGCCATTGGCCGCCCATAAGGCGCCAAGCGGGATTCCGCCGGCATTATTTTTTATTATCGAAATTTGCGCCAAACTGCAAATCGTCGAAATCAAATTTTGGACGCGGTGAAATAGAAGACGCAGCCTCTTGGCCGTCAGCCTCTGCGGCCTGGCCATCCTCACCGTAAATCTGCACATCGTCATCTAAAGCCTCATCTGAAACTCCCTCCGGAGGGGCCTCCGTGGGTTGTTCATCCTGGGCATTTGAGCGGGTGTATTCATAGGAAGCCTGCTGCGGTGCAGCAGCACCTGGGACACCTTTAATCTCCGGGGCCACAGCGCGGCGGGCTGTTTCAAGTTTTGATAGAAACTCGGAGTGCTTTTGCATGATGGCCTGCGAGAGCGCGATAAACTTGGCGGTTTCCTTGGAGGCTATGACGAGCTTGGCTTCTTCGTCAGCCACACGGTGGGTAACCTGAGCCAGTACTGCGCTTGCTTCCTGGTCTGCAATTTTGAGGGTTTCTTCCTTTTGCTTATTAGCCTCAACGGTAATTTCCTCGCCCATTTTCTGAGCTGTCAAAAGTGCCATGCGCATAGCGTCCTCAGTCGAACGGTACTCCTCAACCTTCTCAACGAGAACCTTCAACTTGCCTTTCAAAATGGCATTTTCCTTGTACAGTGCAGAATAGTCAGCGGACAGGCTCTCAAGGAAGTCATCAACTCCCGTCATGTCATATCCGCCAAAAACGGCTTTAACAAATACTTTATCAGTTATCTCCTGAGGAGTCAGCATTTACACACAATCCTTTCGGTTCATTAGAAATATAGACCGTTATTCTCGAGCTCATCAATCAGGTCGCCCAGAAGGTCAACATTGTACGGGGTAATCAGGTAGGTGTTGACGGCTACCTTTTTGATTTTGCCATCCTGAGCATAGGCGACACCGCTGAGAAAGTCCACGAGGCGGCGGGCGATATCTTTGTTTGTCTGCTCAAGATTTAAGACAACCGTGCGCCTCTCGCGCAGGTGGTCTGCGATCTCCGCAGCAGTTTCAAACTTCTCAGGTTTAACGAGTACAACTTGCAGCTGAGCTGTGGCGTGAATATTTACCACTTTGTTGCTCGCTGTGGCGCGCGGCTCGCCGAACTCTCCATAAGAGCTTCTGGCTTGAGCAGCCGTCTTGGGCGGCGGCGGTAAATCGTCTGTCCTCATAGGAGGTTCAAACTCGTCGAAATCGTCCTCGTCGTCATAAGGCTTTGTAAGTTTTTTTAGTTCATTAAATAAACCCAATTTAGGAAATCCCCCTTAAAGCTTCTTTGGCGTAGCTCAGCGTTCACCGAAGATTGCAGAGCCTATCCTTACCATGTTCGACCCGGCGCGGATAGCGTCAGCATAGCTGTCACTCATACCCATCGACAGAAATCGCACATGGTTATTATCGTATTTTTTTCCTCTAATGTCAACAAAAAGCTGATACATTGCATCAAAATAGTTACAAGTTCTTTCATTTTTATCAAAAATAGGGGGAATTGCCATCAATCCGAGGACCCGTATTCCCTCCGTCCGAGAGGCTAGTTCCACAATCTCAGGCAAAAGTTCAGGCAGCACCCCGGCTTTCTGCGGCTCTTTGCCGATATTGACCTCAATTAGCACATCCTGCACAATATTTTGGGCTTCGGCTCTCTTTCCAATCAGCTCCACAAGGGCGGGGGAATCTACAGATTCGATGAGGTCACAGACTCCCACAATCTGTCTGACTTTGTTGGACTGCAAGGAGCCGATGAAGTGCAGCGGAGCAGAATTATAAGCCCCCTCGGCATTTTTAATCAGCATCTCCTGCACCCGGTTTTCGCCCACCGCGTCCACCCCCGCAGCGGTGGCCTGCCTGATTTCATCACTGCTCCGGGTTTTGGATGCCGCGACTAATCTAATGTCCGAAGGATTGCGCCCCATCCCGGCCGCAATATCCGCAATCTCTTCGCGTATCCGCATTATATTATCTGTAATGCTCATAAACTAATCCTCTCAAATCCTCTTAGGCTCTGCGCTATACCGCCTGCTAACCCGCTTGCCGTGGCGGCGGCGGTGGCGGCTCAGGTGTGCCACCCGGAGCCGGTTCAGCTTTGGCAATCCGCACCAGGGCTATGCTGAACACAATCAGCGCCAGCCCGATGAAAATAATTGTCACAATCTGCGACTCCGTCGGCCTGATGCCGATAATTAAGCCGTAAATAATGGAGAGGGTCGGTGCGATATACTGCAAAAACCCGACTGTCGTAAATGGAATGTCATTTATTGCCCTGGCGTAAAGAACCAGAGGTATAGCCGTTGCAGCACCGCCGCCGATTAGCAGAAGAATCTCGCCAGTGCCTAAAGCCCGTACGCCGTCCATCATAAAACCAAAGGCGAAAATCAGGGCAAAAGGTGTTACAAGCAAGCTCTCAATGGCTATGCTGGCGTTGGGGTCGGCACCTGCCTTCTTTTTCAAAACTCCGTACATAGCGAAGGAGAGGGCCAGGCTTATAGATATAACGGGCACACGGCCGTAGGCGAAAATAGAAATAAGGAGCCCTATTAAAGCCAGTCCGACAGCCACAAGCTGTAGCACTGTGTATTTTTCTTTGAACAAAACCACGCCCAGAACAAAAGCCATGAGCGGATTCATATAATATCCCAAACTGGTGTAAATAATCTGCCCCGTGTTTACAGCCCAAATGAAAAGCCCCCAGTTGAAGGCTATTAAAAAAGCCGCCGGCACAAGAAAACGCATTTTCCGCCAATCTCGGAGGGTAGCCCAAAATAGCCCTAGCTTCCCCATCACCGCCAGGACGCCAAGCATGAAAATGAGCGCAAAAACAACTCTGGCGCAGAGAATCACAAAGGGGCTAATCCCCGCCATTAAATTCCAAAAAGCAGGCAAGATGCCCCACAGCAGGTAACAGAGCAAGCCGAAGGTCAGGCCTTTATTTTTTCTTGACATTACTATCCTACAACTCTTCCGTGATAAAGATTATTTGCCCTGACAATTATGGTAGATCCAGAGCGCAGCGGTGTGCCGGCATCAATGCCGTCGCGCACAATAGAGACATCGCCGTACTCGCGCAGAATTTCCACATTCACCCTCTCGGCTCTTACGCCGGTCTGTAGAAAAATATGCACAACACCATTGTCGTCGAGCCTTAATGCCTCCCTGGGCACACGGATTCCGGTGACAGTCTGATAGACGATATCCGCACTTAGCTGCCTGTGCTGCACCACCTCATGGATGTTGCGGTCACTGGAGAACACCACTGTGCGCCTGCCTTCATCATCGCTGCTGATGCTGCTGACGGTCATGTTTTTAGGGGAATGAAAAGCCTCCGAAAACAACATTTCAATGGTGTCGCCCACGCGGAGCCTTGCGGCTTCGGGAGCATCCATAACGGCTGCAAACTGCCACCTGAAATCGGTGACGAGCTTGCCCACACCAGACCTGCGCCTAGGAGTTTCAAAGAGTTCCTCAAGCTCTGAGGGGGTAANCCCCGCCACAGCGTCGAAGTCAACATGCTCAAAGCCGTCCACCACCTGCGAAAAATATCCGCTCTGCGGCGAATAGAATGTCCTGATTCCGGCACTTCTGCCCTCAAGCCTCTCCAGCCTTTCACGCATAATATCAAGGCTTTCCTCAGTCACTGCTTCGTTTTCAAAAACAAGGGTGGAGATATTGAGCTCCATTTCATCAAGCCCGCGGAAATCCCCGCTGTGCAGGGCCTGCGACAGGCTCATAACGCTCTCCATGCGCGCTAAATCCGCACGTCCCCCTGCGGCAACCTCCGCTTGAGAGATGCGCAGCCGGAGGGAACGGATTTCGCTTGCGATGTCCAGGGCGGCTCTGGTCATATATTCCACGGCAATTTCTTCATTTCTGCCGACCCTCTCGCCCTCACGCCTGACAGGGAGCACGGAGTCGCCGGAAATTTCGGTGAGTACCATTTCATCGCGCACAACAAAGCCTTCCGCCGTAAATGTTTCCTCAATGGTGTAGCTTATGGCGGGGATTGTGACAAAAGTGTGCGTCACGGCATTATAGATTGAGATGCCGATATAGCTTGCCACAGCGAGAAAAAGCACCCCTGTCGTCAGTCTTATAAAAAAATCACTTCGCTTCATATTCCTCTGCCAGCCTCCTGACGATGGACTCCACACCGGAAAATTCATCCCGGAGCATCCATCTTATTTGTGAGTCCCTCCGCAGCCACGAGAGCTGACGCTTGGCATAGCGGCGCGACTCCATTTTTATTTTATCCACAGCCTCGTCCAGGCTGAGCTGCCCTTTAATATAGCTTGCCATCTCCTTGTAGCCTATGGCCTGCATGGAGGTGGAGCCGGGAGGGATTCCGCCATCAAGAAGGCTGCGCACCTCCTCTTCAAGCCCTGCACTGAGCATATTATCCACCCGCTGGTCAATCCGCGAGTAGAGCACCGCTCTGTCAGAGAAGCTCAAGGCGGCTTTCATTGCGCTATACTTGGGCGGCAGGCTCTTGGTTTCCAGGTCGTGCTGGGTTATGGTCTTGTTTGTTGTGAGATAAACTTCAATCGCCCGCACAATGCGCCTTTTGTCGTTGGGGTATAGTTTATCTGCGCTTGCCGGGTCGAAAACCCGCAGCTTGCTGAGCATGTTCACCCCGCCGTTTAAGTCATATTCTTCCTCAAGGGACTTCCGGAGGGCTTCATCGCCACGGAATGAAAAGCTGCGGCCTGAGAGCAGGGATTCTATATACAGCCCGGTTCCGCCGACGAGCACAGGCACGCGGCCACGGCTTAGTATATCATTAATGCAATTTGACGCATCCGAAATGTATCGCGCCACGGAATAGCTTTCATGAGGCTCGGCTATGTCATATAGATGGTGGGGTACGCCGAGCATTTCTTCCTTCGTGGGCTTGGCTGTGCCTATGTCCATCTGCTTGTAAATCTGCATGGAGTCGGCTGAGATGACCTCGCCGCCCAAGGTTTTTGCAAGCAGTGCGCCCACCGCAGTCTTTCCTGTAGCCGTCGGCCCTGTTATGACGGCAATCATATCCTCTTAAACCCCTTGTCTAGCTGTTTCTTGGTTATTTCAAAACTCACAGGGCGGCCGTGGGGGCAGTGCGAAGCCTCGCCTGAGAAGACTTTGTCAGCCAGAATTTCCATCTCACGCCTCTCCGAGTGGCGGCCGGCCTTGATGGAGGCTTTGCAGGCTATCATCTGATAAATTTTGTCAAGGCCTGCAATGTCGGCACCGCCGCTGGTTTTAAGTTGTGCGCAGATATCCGAAAGCACGGGTTCTGCATCTTCAATTTCGATTTCAGACGGTATGCGGCGCACGGCGATGGAGTCCTCGCCGAAGCTCTCCGCGTCAAAGCCCAGCTTCTCCAGCAGTTCATTATTTTCGAGCATGAGGGAGGCGTCCTCAACACCCAGGCGGCAGACCACAGGGGTTATGAGGGCCTGGGACATGGGCTCAAAGCTCTCGCTTTTGAGTGCGTTGAAGTGCAGCCGCTCATGTGCCGCATGCTTGTCGATAAACCAGATGCTGCCTTGGTATTCAGCGATTATATATGTGTTTAGAGCCTCGCCGATTACTCTAAAGGGGCGGGAATGGTATTGATTTGTGTCAGCGCCGCTGCTCATATCCGGAGCGGGGGAGGGAGCGGTGTCAAAAAGTGAGCCGGCGGTGGGATGGCTGTGGTCTGAGTCTGAATCCGGCTCCACTTCTATCTCTGTTTGGGGCTTGAGATTGAAGCCTTGTTCAAAACTATTTTCAGAGCCGCTTTTGCCGCTGTATTTTCTGCGGTATTCCTCTACCTGCATAGACTTAAATCCGCCGGATCTTGAGCCGGGGAAAGCCGAATAAGAACTTGAGCTGGGGCTTGAGGTATAGGGGCTTCCTGTGCGTTTTGGCTGGCTTGCTTGACCCTCTGGGGTTGCGGGGTTTGTTGTGATTGCGGTATTTGCGGCAGGGGAGTGGGAGGGGGCGGTGCCTGGGGTGGGGCTAGATCCAGAGCTGCCGGCCGGCCGGGCCGGGG
>WQRL01000114.1 GCA_009786775.1 Oscillospiraceae bacterium | reverse complement strand
CCTCTTCACCGTAGGGCATAAGCTCCTGGGTTCCATGCTTGACTATTTTTATATACATGTCGGGGTACGGTATACCTATGCTGCCCTCCTTGTGGAAGTGGCGCGGGGTCAGGCAGTTGGCGGAAACGCTCTCCGTCATGCCGTAGCCTTCCCTTATCTGCTCTTTGGAACCGTGGGCTTTTAGAAATGCATCGACTTTACTCTTGAGTTCCACTGTCAGGGTATCCCCGCCGCAGAATATACCTTCCATCTGGGACATGTCCAGCTTGTCAATATTCGGCATACGCAAAAGCGCCTCGTAAAGTGTCGGCACGCCTGCTATGTAGTGGGGCTTGTATTTATTTAAGAGCTTGGCGTATTCCTTCAATGAAAACTGCGGCACTAATATTGATGTACACCCTGTTATGAAAGCAGTGTGTATGCAGACCCCCAAGCCAAAGCCGTGGAATATGGGCAGTATCGCAAGCATCTTGTAACCCGGCACCACACAGTCGCCGGCGGCTTCTGTCTGCATCGCCAGGGCGTTTACGTTGAGATTTGTGAGCATTACCCCTTTGGACGTACCTGTAGTTCCACCGCTGTAGAGTATGGCCGCCACGTCGTCAGCCTGCATTTGCTCATCGTATTCACCTGTATAATTTTCCCCATTTTGTATGAGGTCTGTAAATCTCAGGACAACCCCTGCTGTGGGCTGGCGCGGTATGCCCCTGCCTTTTGTCATTTTGTAAAGGGGCTTCTTAATCCCAGAAAGCCCATCCTCTACCCCTGTGAGTATTAGCAGCTTGGCTTTTGTTCTCGGCAGCAGAGGTTTTAATTTTTCACCGAACTGATCCAGTGTGAGCACCGCCACGCTGCGGCTGGAATTTATATAGCGCACCTGTTCTTCTTCGGAAGACAGCGGATGTATCATGCTTGCCACAGCTCCGATTAGGTTCAGGGCGTAGAACATTATCACCGACTGAGGGGTGTTGGGCATACAGATTGTCACCCGCTCGCCCTTATTTATACCCGCTGCTTTGAGGCCGCGGGCGCAACTGTGGATTTGCTGTGCAAACTCTTTGTAGTTCTTTGTACAGCCGAAAAAGTCGTAGGCCGTATTCTCCGGGTATTTCTCAGCCGTCTTGAAAACTTGCTTTACTAGTGAGTGCGTTGGGTAGTCAAGGGTGTGGGGAACATTGCCATAGGATTTTATCCAGGGGGCTTCTACGCTCATTATGTCATCTGTCCTTCGATTTTTTTTGCGATTGTATCATACTTTTCTTGATTTTTCAATATTTTGTGAGTTTGAGAAATTTACTGGCTATAGCCTTATCTCATTGCCTGGGTTATCTATTTTTGGATGCGGAGCCGTTATACTCTGCACTTGCACAAATGGCGGCGTTTTACTTCCGCAAATGACAACAGCAATTATTATATTGAAAAATATCCTCATCAGTAGTATAATCGTTAATCGGTGCTTTTGCAAATAAATCAAATTTAGGTGTTTTATGGATTTGAAAGATTTTGAACGTCTGCTCAAAAGCGGAGTGCGTTGCCATCTGGTAGGCATCGGTGGTGTTTCCATGTCACCGCTGGCCGAGATTTTGTTCGGCATGGGTGTAAATATTTCAGGCTCTGATGTAAGCGATAGCCCTGCTGTGGAGAGTTTGCGCCAGCTTGGCATAGATGTAGTAGTGGGGCATTTCGCAGAAAACATTTCAGGCGCAGGCCTTGTAATCCGCACCGCCGCAGCCCGTGAGGACAATGTGGAAATCCGCGCTGCCCGCGAACAAAACATCCCTGTTTTTGAGCGCGCCGAGGCTTGGGGATATATAATGCGCGGTTATAAGCACGCTATCTGCATAGCAGGTGTACACGGCAAAACCACCACCACATCCATGGTTACACAGATTTTGCTTGCAGCGCAGGCTGACCCGACAATCATGATTGGCGGAACACTTCCGATTCTCGGTTCAGGATACCGCGTCGGCAGCGGCGATGTGATAGCTGTCGAGTCCTGCGAATATTATAATTCTTTTCATAATTTCAGCCCGACTGTGGCTGTAATATTAAACATTGATGTTGACCATCTGGACTTTTTCAAAAACCTTGACGAACTCAAAAGCTCATTTTGCAAGTTCGCATCCCTTGTACCCGAGAGCGGTCATATCGTCTGCAACATAGACGACCGCAACACAATGGATGCCCTGCTGCCTCTGGGGCGGGAGCTCCTGACATTCGGCTTCGGCGAAGGTGCGAAAGTCCGCGGTGTAAACCTTTGCACAAAAGGCCGCACCCCATCCATGGAAGTGGAATATAACGGCAAGCCGTTTTGTAAAATAAATCTCCGCATACCAGGCTCTCACAACATGCAAAATGCTCTCGCCGCCGTGGCCGCTGCTGCTTCAATCGGCATCCCCCCAAAGGCAATTGAAGAAGGCCTGCGCAGCTACACGGGAGTCAGCAGGCGGTTTGAATATAAGGGCAGTTATAACGGCGCTGATATTTATGATGATTATGCGCACCACCCCAGCGAGCTACAAGCAACGCTGGATGCTGTGAAAACCCTCGGATATAACAGGGTTATACTGGCCTTCCAGCCCCATACCTATACAAGAACCAAAGCTCTGTTTGATGATTTTGCCAATCAGCTCTCACGCCCTGATGTAACTTTTTTGGCAGAAATATATGCCGCCCGGGAGAGCCACGACTCTGAAATATCATCGGACATCTTGGCGGATGCGATTCCGGGAGCACTGTGCCTTAATGACTTTTCCGAGATTGTGGCAAGGCTGCGTGAAACAGCCCGGAAGGGAGATATTATCCTAACCGTCGGCGCAGGTGATATTTTCCGGGTCGGAGAAATGTTGGTTGAGGATATCTAAGGCCCATCCTAACCGCCGAAATAAATAAGCCCCAACTGGGTGCGGTTAGAAACGCCCAGTTTTTCCATAACGACTGCGAGATTGTTGCGGACTGTACCTTCACTTAGGAACAGTTGCGCAGCGATTTCTTTATTAGTGAGTCCTTGTGCCACGAGCCTTGCGATATCCCGCTCCCTGGAGGTCAGCCTCTCAAGGGCGGGATTTTCTTGTGCCGTCAGTGTTTTTAGCACTTGTGTGTCAACGACCCCCACGCCCTCAACCAAGATGCGCAACTTCCCTGCTATGGCCGATATTTCATCAGTCTTGAGCAGGTATCCATCCGCACCGGCAGCCAGCGCTTGCTGAATATTGGGCTTGTCATCAAAGGTCGTGAGCATCATTATTTTCACATCCGGGAAGTCTTGTTTAATTTGGCGCGCAGCGGAGATTCCATCGACATTAGGCATGCGTATGTCCATGAGCACTATGTCCGGAACCATCTCCTTGCACATAGCCACAGCCTCCCCGCCGTCAGCAGCAGTTCCAAGCACTGTGATATCTGCTTCGCGGCCTAAAGTTAGAGATAAACTTTTTCTAATTAGAGCATCGTCATCAACTATGAGTAGATTCATTCTCTTCCTCCTTAATATTCCCACTATCCTTTACGGGAATCACGCAAACTACGCGAAAAACTTTATCTGACTCAACAGAGAGGCTCCCTCCGATTGCCATTGCACGGCGGCGCAGATTCCGCTGGCCATTCCCCATGGAGCCCAGAGAGCCCGCCGCCCCGTCATTTTCAATACATAAACGCACCATATGCTCTGTCACGTCAAGCTCCACCGTAACATAGCTAGGCCTTGCATGGCGCGCCGCATTAGTCAGGCATTCGTTAAGGCAGGCCTCCAGCATACTCCAGACATACACGGGCACTTGCGAGGTATCGCCGAAGGTTCTAAAATTTACAGGACATGCCGGAAACTTGTCACAGGTTTCCAGCAAGGTTTCCACCCCTAGCGAAGTTACAGTTTGCAGGTTGTGCGCCGTTTCCCGCACCTTTTTCACCCCGTTGTTAAGACGCTCCATTGCAGCATCATATAGCTCCAGCGCATCTGAATCCGCCCCATCAAGCAGCCCTCTCGCAGTTTGCAAAGAGATATATGCCGCCACAATCTCATGCCCCGCATTATCATGAATCTCCCGCGCAATCCTGGCCCGCTCAGAAACTACCGTCATTCGTTCGATTTTGGGCAGGGTTTCAAGCATGTCGCTTTGAACACTTTCAAGCTCATAGTACTTGCCCGCCTCTTCGTCCCTGATTGTCTGCTTTTGCGAAACTTCCTTTTCCCACTTCCCAAGCAGCACACCACAGAGCCCGCCGAGTGCCAGCGTGAGCAAGAAATTAAGTTCAAGCCGGCCTATCCCGGCATAGTATATTGACAGAAGCCCAGCCAGCGCGACCCAGTAAAACCGGCGGTACAAACCTTCAAACATGACCAAAACCAAAGCATACTGCATATATGGCATAACCATAAATGCCCACATGCTCACGGCGCAGTCGAGTAAAACCGTTGCGCCTAACCGCGAAAAACGCCAGCGCAGAAGCGACATAACTAAGAGAAACAAAAACAGGAAGAAGCCTTCCGTCTCACCATGCCTGGACCACAGTGCGAGTAAAAGGCCAAATCCTACTGTTTTACATATATAAAATGTTGTTTCGGGTTTTGTTGCTGCCATACTAAACCTCTGCCGGTGGTGTGCAAACTTTTAGGCTTTACATAGCACTAGTCTGAGCATTCACCAAAATTACGCTAAACCATCCTGCGCTTTCCGCCGTAGAGTAAAAATGCAAGTGAGAATAAAATCATTGCGACTATTCCAAACAGGTAATCTGTGTTCATGCTGCCGGCCGAGATTAGCGCATCAATCGCTCTCATCGCCCAATATGCCGGGAATATTGCACCCACATATTGCAAAGCTATCGGTAGAATACCGAGGGGAATAATTGCACCGCTTAAAACCGTGCCGAAAGTTATGAGCGCACTGAATGTGGAGAAGCTGCTCTCCTTGCTCTTAAATAGGCAGTTCCACGCGAAACTGAGTGTCACCGATGCCACGGTAAAGACAGTATAGCAAAGGAACAAGCCTAGGGCAAGTGTCAGGTTCCAGTCATAGAGCACCGAGCCGAGTATTGAGATTATAGCCACTTGCAGAGTCAGTGGAACCATGTAGGCCAGGAGGTTTTGAGCGAGATAATCCCTCATTGAAACAGGTGCCGCCAAGATGCGGACGATAGCTCCGGTGGATTTGTCGTTGAGTGTACCCTGAGCCATAAGGAATGCGCCGCCCCAGATTAGCATCAGGAGTATGCCAAAGCCTGAGAGAAACTGCTCCCCCGTCCAAATCGGCCGAATCAAAATAAGCACAATGGGCGCTACGCAGTTAAGCACTAGAGTTACGGGATGCCTGAGCCCTTTTATAAGAGCATAGCGAAAGATTGTCATATCTTCTTCACCTTTCCTACGACGATTGTGATAACCCCCAAAACAACTGCCAGTGCTGCGAGTATGCCGATGTTAAACCAGTCTTGCCCCTCTCTCATCGCAGGACCCAGGAACATAATATTGCGCATTGCCCCGGAATATGTAACCGCGCGTAACCCTAGTGAAATCGGTGTTCCGTATGAGAACATAAACTGTGCAAAAGCACCGGAGCCAAGGGGGATAAAGAATTGACCGCTCAGTATGAAATGTCCGAATGAAACCACATAGATGAGGCCATTTGCTGCGTTATACTTCTTTGTTAAGAAGAATATAAGCATTGCTACAAATGAAGCTATGAGTGATACAAATAGCAGAACTAAGCCCAGAATCAGAAAACTTCCAACGTATGCGTTTAGAAACGCCACTGAAATTACAATTATTATGATACCAAGCACAACCGAGAAGAGCCAGTTTGCCACAAATGCCGGCAGGACGAATGACATAAGTTCCTGAGGCGTTGAGCGCAGACGCCATTTCATATCGCCCCTGAGATCTCTATATAGGTAGTGTAGCATAATGCCGCCGTTGAAGAACTGGAACCCTATCATTATGATGACCATAGCAAAACTTGACTGTGTGTTATATCCCGGGACTACTTCAGGGCTTTCAAAGAGGCTGTAGACTATCGTAAGCCCGATGGGGATTATAAGAAGCAGCATGTTCTCTTTATAATCTCTGAAAAACCTCTTGAAGTAATTGCCCATTATCAGAAAGAAGTTGTTCATTCTTATACCTCGCCTTCATCTCTTAGTTTCTTGCCTGTAAGTGTCAGGAACACATTTTCCAGGTTGGGTTTGTCCTCTGTAAAGGAGCTTACCCCGCCGTTGCGCCCGGCGATTTCCATTATACGGCTCACATTGCCGCTGTCCACCGCTGATGTTA
>WQRL01000113.1 GCA_009786775.1 Oscillospiraceae bacterium | reverse complement strand
CCTTGGAATGTTTGTCCCCCGCCAGCAGGGGCTTGGAGTATGGGCCATCGTAGGTATTGTGGCAGGCGTACTGCTTGCCGCCGCTGTGATCGCCATAGTTGTCATACGCAAAACTAAAAAGAGGAGAGAAAGCATGGTAGATTTCGATGAGTAGCCTTGATATTATATCCATGTCCTTTAGAAATCTGCTCAAACGGAAGCTACGCACATTTCTGACTATTACGGGGGTTGTCATAGGCACAGCCGCCATAATAGTGATGATAAGCCTTGGGCTTGCCGTCAATGCAGCCTTCGAGGACACTATAATGCAAATGGGCGATATAAGGGTTTTAACTGTCAGAGACCCCAATGCAGGAATGGGCGGAATGCGTTTTGTCGGAGGCGGAAGCGTTATTGTGAGCGAAGCGGGCACAGGTTCAGGCCGCGCCAGCTCAGAAATGCCTCCTGAGCTAGACGATGATGCCGTGGCAGCCTTTAACCGCCTTCCTAATGTCCAAGCTGTATCCCCCATTGTAGAGATTCAGCTAGGCGCTGCCAGCGGCAGATACACAAACCCGTGGATGCGCATTAGAGGCGTAGTGCCGGGCACAATGGAAGCCTTCGGCTACACATTAGCGGAAGGTCAGTTTCTCTCAGGCAACCCCAATAGCATAGTCTTTGGCTCTGAGGTGGGCTTTAACTTCACAAATCCCAACGACCCCAACTGGTGGAATAATGTAGACTGGGACAACAGGGTCTCCCCTGTCGATTTTATGAATGACAGGCTAGAGCTGAGTTTTGAAACAGGCTTCGGCTGGGGCAACGCAATGGGTGGTCAAGGTCAAGGCACAAATACAGGCCCCAGGCCGCGCCCAATCAGGCCCCATGTGGACGGCATACTGGAATCCAGGGACTGGAATGTTGACTCCGTTGCATTTATGGACATTGACGATGTTCTGCGGATCCGCAGGGAGCAGCAGCGTTATCAAAACAATGAAGGGCAGCGCCAACCAGGCTCAAATAGAAACGCCCCGAATGTCTTTGATTCAGTAATGGTAATGGCCGCCAACGCCAACAGCGTTGAAGCCATCAGGGACGAAATCGTGGAAATGGGCTTTCACGTTGATAGTTGGTTTATAGACATGCTCAGAAGCATGCAAGACATGTCGCGCAGTCTGCAACTATTCCTAGGAGCAATCGGCGGAGTATCCCTCTTCGTAGCCGCCATCGGCATCACAAACACAATGATAATGGCCATTTATGAAAGAACCCGCGAAATAGGCATAATGAAGGTCATCGGTGCACGTATCAAAGATGTCAAAAGGCTATTTTTGCTGGAAGCCATATTAATAGGATTTCTCGGCGGAGCCTTTGGCGTGCTTTTAAGCCTAGGCATCTCCCACTTACTCAACACATTCGGAGGCGCAGCAACAGGTGGTATTGGCGGTATGATTGGCGGCATAGGCACCGGCACTCAGCTGAGCATCATCCCAATGTGGCTAATCGCCGTGGCACTAGGCTTCTCCTCTCTAATAGGCCTGGCCTCAGGTTATCTTCCCGCCCGCCGCGCCATGAACCTCTCAGCCCTTGCAGCAATCAGGATGGAATAGTTTGCAAGCGGGCATTTACTAAACCAGCCGCCATCAAGTTAGCTTTATATTACATTTACACAGGACAGGGGGTGCTTCCCTGTCCTGTGTAACATTATGTACTTATTGAGCAAATATGTCCGCATACCCCCTCTTCAGCTACCTCTCTATACGGCACAAGGTAGCTGGCCAGCAAAAAAATTTCGAAAAAATGTTGACAAAACTTTTTATTCATGGTATGTTTGTTGCGCAGTTAATCGCTATAGTAACTAACCAGTTAATTAATTCACCAAGGAGGACAAGCGATGCAACCTACATTTGATACCCAAAAGCCGCTATTTCTCAGCATTGCCCAGTGGCTTGAGGACGCCATACTCGCGGGAATTTATCCTGAAGAAGGCCAAGTCCCATCCATAACAGAAATCTCAATGCAATACAATATGAACCCTGCCACAGCACTCAAAGGTGTCAACATGCTAGTCGATTCAGGCCTACTTTACAAAAAACGCGGCCTTGGGATGTTTGTCACAAAAGGAGCAAGAGCACAGCTTCTCCATCAGCGCCACCACGAATTTTTCGACGACTATATCCGCCCACTAGTGAACGAGGCGAAAAGGCTTGAAATAGAAAATGCAAAGCTAAAGGAAATGATAGAAAGAGGGTATCAACATGACAATTAAGGTAAACAACGTCAGCAAACACTTCGGCTCCACAAAAGCCCTGGATAATATAAACCTTGAATTTGGCGAAAAGAAAATATACGGCCTGCTCGGCAACAACGGCGCAGGCAAGAGCACACTCCTTAATGCGATAACAAGCCGCCTGTTTGTAAGCCAAGGCGAGATTACAATGGACGGCACCCCTGTATGCGACAATGACTGGGCCCTCAACCAGATTTACATGCTTGGAGAAAAAAACTACTACCCCGAAACCATGAAAGTAAGGGATGCCATCCGCTGGGGTGCAGTTTTCTACCCGGGCTTTGACACAGAACTAGCCCATAGCCTAGCTAACCGCTTTAACCTTCCGCTTAAGAAGAAGATAACAGCCCTCTCCACAGGCTACACAACGATATTCAAAATCGTTATGGCACTATCAACTAACGCTCCATTTCTGCTCCTTGACGAACCTGTCTTGGGCTTAGATGCCCAGCATAGGGACATTTTCTACAAGCTGATTATTGAGCGCTACAGCAAAAATCCCTGCACCATCATCATTTCAACACATTTGATTCAAGAAGTTGCAGGCCTGATTGAACACTGCGTCATAATCAAAGACGGCAAAATCATCAAGGACGCACCAAGCGAAGAACTATTGCAAGGCGGCTACACCATTTCAGGCCCGGCATCACTTCTTGATGAGTTCATCTCAGGCAAGGACATTCTCTCAGTCAGCAATTTAGGCGGCCTGAAAACAGCTTGCATAAGCGGAGAAATGCCGGAAATAGGCAGCTTGCCCACAGGCCTTGAATTTGGCAAAATGAACCTACAGGAATATTTCATACAACTTATGTGCGATGGAAATGACAGCGGATTGCCGCTTTATAAGGAGGAAAAATAATGACTAAATTACACATAGGGCCGGCAATGCGGTATCAGTGGAACTACATGTGGAAATCAGGGCTAGCAGCAGCAGGAGTAATGCTCGCCATAATGATTATTCTAGCTATCATTTTGACAGTGACAGTTACATATACAGGAGCTGATGGCTACATTGTAGAAGCCGTAAATGAAGACCTCAACTTAAATATAGACTTTTCCGGCTCTCTTACAGTCCTTGATGCAGGCGGAATCTTCACGATGATGCTCTTTATCGTCGGCATAGTTTCTGTCCGGGAAGACCTGAAGTTTTTCATCCAGCATGGCATGGGCCGCAAAACCACATATGCAGCCAACATCCTAATCAGCCTCATCTGTGCAGCAGGCGCAAGCCTAATAAGTTTAATATTTTTGCTGATTTCAGAGTTCATCCCACTCTTTCATGTAAATCTCACAAATATTTTTTCTAATAACCCCCTTGTCTCGTGGTTACTTAGCACACTCAGCATGTTTTTTGCATGGCAGCTCGGCTCACTTATTAGCCTTATATACTACCGCCTAAATACGTTAGCAAAAGTGATTTTCTCAATAGCCGCAGCCGCTTTATTCTTGTTCGTCCTACGGGGCTTATTCTCCAACTTGCTTGATGTACTATTTCCGGGCTATACTACTTTTTGGGGGGTGACGGGCTTCTTTGGAAATCCTGTAAATCTAGCCCTCACACTCCTTGCAGCAGGTATCGTGTGCAGCATAGGAAACTTTCTGCTCATACGCCGCGCACCAATAAAGGAGTAACAAAGCCACTGCATAACCTTGCGCACCAAACCGCCGCTTCTCTTAAGATTTTGAGAAGCGGCGGTTGTTTGACAATATTTGAGCCTGACTTCTTATCCGGTTATAGACGACTCATAAATAGCTTTGATATCTCCGTAGTCTAGAACCTTAAATGACCCAATGGTGCGCGTGCGGCCGTAGGAACACATATCGGCAAGTTTCGCGGCAGCATCCCTCACTTCCTCACCCACAGCCTCAACAATATTTATAGGCATTTTTAGAGATTTGAAAAATTCCTCCGTGCACTCAATTCCGGCCAAAGCAGCGATTTCATCGTCAGCCTCTGTTACGCCCATAACAGTTCTGGCATATTTTGCAAACCTTGAAAAGCTGCTGCGGTATACATATCTCGCCCAGGCCGGCCATGTAGCAGCCAAACTCGCCCCATGAGCTAGGTCGTACTTTGCTGAGAGCTGGTGCCCCAACTGATGCACAGCGAAGTCCAGAGTCTGTCCAAGCCCTGCTATGCCATTGTGCGTAAGGCTTCCCGCCCACATTATCTCCGAGCGGGCTTTATAGTCTGTAGGTTTTTCCATAGCTATTTTACCATATTTTACCAAAGCCCTCATAAGCCCCTCTGATATCTCATCAGTAATTGCATTATCTGTATCCGGAGCAAAGTAGCGGTCAAGTGCATGCATTAACATATCCACAACACCGCAGGCTACATGGTACGGCGGCAAAGTGTAAGTCAGAACCGGATCCATTATGGCAAACTTAGGACGGTTGGTCGGTGCATTAAACCCGCGCTTTACGCTCAAGGCCTTATTTGTAACAACACAGGAGTCACTCATCTCACTACCCGCAGCGGCAATGGTTAGTACCGCCCCAACAGGTAAAACTTTTTTGGGAGAAGCGGTGCGCAAAAAATAGTCCCACAAAGGCACCTCATCTGAAAGAAGCCCGGATGCAACGGCCTTGGCCGTATCTATCGTGCTCCCTCCCCCCACAGCTAGTACAAAATCAATATTCTTATCCTTATAGTCCTCAATTATCTGGAGGGCAAACTCTAGCAGCGGGTTGGGCTGAACACCGCCGGCACTAAAATACTCAATACCTTCAGCNTTTAGAGAGTTTTCCACAGTGCCGAGCAAACCGCTTTTTGAAGCACTGCCGCCACCGTACAAAACAAGAACCCTAGTGCCGCCGGCCTCCTTCACCTCACGGCCTGCCTGTAGGGCAGTCCCCTCTCCGAAAACAATCTTCGTAGGTGTCCAAAATGTAAAGCTGTTCAAAATTAACTCCTCCTGTTTAGTGTTTTTTAGCCTAACTTATGTCAGCCCTTAGTATTATACCCAAGTTTGCCATAATCAGCAATACCCCGATGAGAAAACAGGCCACCGAGGCAGCCTGTTTTCTGTATTTTCTGAGATGTTACTCTTACACCGTCTGGTCTACCAAATCGTCCCTGTCCGGACCTATGCAATGGCAGGCAACATAATGATTAGGCGCGATTTCGATGAGGGGCGGCGTGCCCTTGTCGCATTTTCCAGGGTCATAATAGTTGCAGCGGGGGGCAAAGCGGCACTCATCAGGCGGGTCTATAGGCATCGAAAGCTCGCCGCGGAGAGTTATGCGGTCCTTGTTTGCGCCGACCTCTGGAATTAGTATCGCGGAGAGAAGCGCCTTTGTGTAGGGATGGACCGGATTCTTAAACAAATCATCAGCCGGGGCCTTCTCTACCTCCAGGCCGAGGTACATTACTACGATTGTATCGGAGAAATGCTTTACTACCGCGAGGTCATGGGTTATGAAGATAAACGTGAGGCCTCTCTGGCGCTGAAGCTCCTTGAGGAGGTTTAGTATCTGAGCCTGGATAGAAACGTCAAGTGCGGATACAGGCTCGTCACAGACTATAAACTTTGGCTCAACCGCAAGCGCGCGGGCTATCCCTATCCTCTGACGGCGGCCGCCGTCGAGTTCGTGGGGGTATGTGTTTATAAGGCGCTCTGCAAGGCCGACGGTTTCCATCAGTTCAAGGACACGGCGCTCTATGTCTGCCTGCCTCGCCCCGGGGATTATCTTGTGGTAATTGAGCGGCAGCGCTATCGCTTCAAAAACTGTCATGCGGGGGTTTAGGGATGAAAATGGATCCTGGAATATTATCTGCATGTCCTTGCGCACTTTGTTTAGGTCACGGCGACCCATTGTGAAGATGTCATTGCCTTCAAAGAATACCTGCCCTGAGGTAGGCTCTATAAGGCGGATTACAACACGCCCTGTAGTTGTCTTGCCACAGCCGGACTCGCCGACTATGCCCACTGTTTCGCCGCGCTTTATGTCAAAAGAGATATCATCTACTGCGTGTACTGTGCCGCCTGGAATTTTGAAA
>WQRL01000112.1 GCA_009786775.1 Oscillospiraceae bacterium | reverse complement strand
GGGGTCGCAGAAGGTGCCGAGGCCTACTTTGGTTATCAGCCCTGGGCGGCCACCGGCAATTGCCCTAAACAGGTTTACCATAACACCCATAGGAGGCAGGTAGCCGGCGATTTTGTTATCACCTACGTCGTATGCGATGGCCCGGACGTCAGTGAGATTACCGCAGCGGATGGTGGAGATGAGGCCGGGGGCTCTGAGCCTGTTTACGCCCAGATTGTAACCTCTGCCGGGTTCATCTTTAATTTCAAGTTTGTCGCCGGGAGCTATGCCGCAGGCCACAGTGAGGTTTTTGGGATGCTGGGTTTCCTCGTATCTTGCGGCAAGTCCCTCCAGAAGCTCTTCAGGGCTGCCAAAGGAGCCGAATCCGCCCACTACCAGGAGGTCATCGTCCTTAACATGGCTGACAGCTTCTTCAAGAGATACAAATTTTGCCATAATTTCTCCTTTCTTATTTATATACGTCTTTGGCCTCTGCATATTCAGCGTTCATAACTACTGAGAAGTGAAATACAGGGCGGTCCACAGATAGGATTCTCACAGGGCCGTGTTTTGAATCGGCAGGGCAGTAGATCATTGTGGACTTGGTGATTTTGTGCATTTCGCCGTTAAGTGCAAATTCTATGACAGCGCCGAGGTCGTTTGGGTCGTCGGGGTTTGAGCCGAAGAAGCCGACGATTTCGGCATAGGGATGCTCGTGCTCGGGAAATACCGGGTCGCGCTCTGGCACGCTTTTATACCAAGCTGTGTTCATTTGAAACGCTCCGGGGCATAGATTGCCATCCATCCATAGGATGCGCTGTGCGAAGCTGTTGTAAAATGCCTGAAACTCCGGGGTTAGCATGCCTTCCGGGGTTTGGAGTTCTTGTACAAAGTTTCCGGCGAACTCGCCGCTTTTGTTATTGTCGTGTACCATAGAGGATACCTCCGTAATTGTTTTGATAAAATGCGCCCTGGCGCGGTGCTCAGGTACGCAGGTGCAGGGCTTTACTCAGTGGGCAAATCCCAGTTCACATAGCGCCAGTATGGGGCGTTGACGCGCTCTTGGTAAGCCTTCATATCTACACCGTTCCAGTCGTAGAAGCCCTTCTTGCTTTCAGAGCGGGCACCTGTTTCGCCCTTTGCAATTTTGTCGGTGACAGTGGGAGGGGCTGCTTCAATGTTACTTAGGGACGGGAAAATGCCGTTGCATCCGGCTCGGTTGAGTTCAAGCCCGCCATTGTCGAAATGCTCATAGATACCAATTGAGGTGTAGCGTGGGCAGAAGCTGTAATTAAGGCAGGTGTCCACATCGCGTGGGTCGCATATTCCGCTTTCAACCAGGTTTAGAGCTTCGCGCCACAGGGCAAACTGAAGCCTGTTGCCTATAAAGCCCGGAGCCGGCTTTTTGAGGACAACCGGCTTGCGTCCCATTGCATTTAGGAGCTCAACTGCGAAATCCAGCACGCCGGGGTCTGTGTCAGCGCCGCCGCAGCACTCAAAGAAAGGAACCATGTGGGCGGGGTTGAAGGGGTGCGTCACAATGAGGCGGTCTTTGTATTTTGTCATTTTCTGACCCATCATGTCGGGAGTCAAAGTGGAGCTGACAGAGCCGATTAACTTGACATTATGGCAGTTTTGTTCGATTTTTTCCAAAATATCAAACTTCAATTCAAGGTTTTCATTTACGCACTCAAATATAACTTCGCAGTCTGCGATTGCGGAATAGTCGGTGGTGTAGCTGAGATACTTCTCGCAGATGGAGCGCTGATTTTCAGGCACGAGCCCTTGCTCAACCAACTGGTCGAAGTAGTTATCATAGGTTTTCTTGTACTCTGGAATCATCTCGGGACGGCGGCAGATACAGGTTGTCTTGTAACCGTGGCCTGTGGTGAGCACGGCCAGGCTGTCGCCAATCATGCCAAGACCAATGATGCCAATATGTGTAACACCATCAAGTTTCATAAAATTTTTCCTTTCAACTTTGAACAGGAAAATGGATAACGCAAAGCAAATGTTCCATTATCCATTTTCCGGTTTGTTTAATTGTAATTTATAGAGGTCTTAGGCCAATCATTTCCCTTGCTTCTTCTGGAGTTGCGACTTCCATCTCAAGTTCACGGATGATGCGGACCATGCGCTCTACGAGCTGGGCGTTGGACTTAGCTAGTTCGCCGTAGCGGTAGTAGATATTATCTTCCATACCTGTTCTCACGTGGCAGCCCTTGAGAAGGCCGTAGGTGACACCGTGGAGCTGGTGTACTGCAATAGCCATTGTGGACATATTGACATTCAAGTTACCCTTGTTTTGGTTTACTAGGTCAATTATGTAGTCATGATTTTTTTGAGTGTAGCTGATTGCGCCCTGGCTGACCTTGTTCATGCCCATTACGAATGTTAGGTTGATGGGCTCATTGGGGTCGTCAGTTAGTTTACAGACGCCTGCGGGGACTAGGTGCTGGAAAACATCTTCGATGGATTCCATGTTGAAGGCTTCAATTTCAGGCTTGATGCCGAGCTCTCTCATGCGCAGGCCGTGCTTT
The DNA here is from genome assembly GCA_009786775.1 of Oscillospiraceae bacterium. Lineage (GTDB taxonomy): Bacteria > Bacillota > Clostridia > Oscillospirales > Oscillospiraceae > WRMH01. Next base: position 3,795 of record WQRL01000112.1, on the reverse strand, counting down.
ATGAGCCATTCACGCTCCCAGCGGTAGATGAAGGACAGGTCTTCCCACACAGTGGTGATGAGGGATGTGTCCAGTGAACACATTTCCGGCAGGGCATCCTTTATGTCGTCATCGTAGAGCAGAGCCACGCCGTCATCCGCCTCAGCGCCTGGGCGGGTGCCCGGGGCCGTGGAGTTTTGTGTTATTATGTTACATTTTGCGCGGATGCCGCTATTCATTTCGGCAAAAATCTTGGGGTTGTTGCAGGACTTGCCTTCTTTGTTGCGCGCATGAATGTGAACTATGGATGCGCCTGCATTGTAGCAATCGTATGCAGATTGAATAACCTCTTGCGGCTGCTCGGGAAGTCCGGGGTTTTGAGCTTTGCCTTGGAAATTGCCGGTTTGAGCTACTGTGATAATTACTTTTCTTTTATTTGACATATTAATTTCCTTTCAAAAATTGGATTTAGGTTGGTTATCTCTTTTTGAGCTTAGGATCAAGTGCGTCACGCAGTCCGTCACCGATTAGGTTAAAGGACAAAACAGTGAACATAATGAACAGTCCTGGGAATGTCATCAAGTATTGAGCGACATGTGCAAAGTCCCTGTTGACTGAAATCATTGCGCCCCACTCTGGCGCAGGTACAGGAATACCAAAGCCTAGGAATGAAAGTGATGCTGCAACTATGATGTTCATGCCGAGGTTGACGGATGCCGCAACAATCAGCGGAGCTAAGCTGTTTGGCAGAACCTGTGTGAAAATTATTCTAAAGTTTGATAGCCCTATTGACTTGGCTGCTTCAATATATTCATTATTTCGCACAGTGAGCACGGCGGCTCTGGTAATACGTATGTATATCGGGATTGCCGCGACACCAACTGCGACGATTAGGTTTGGCAGGTTCTGGCCGAGCACCGAGATGATAACCATCCCGAGCAAAATGCCTGGGATTGAGGCCAGAATGTCTGAGAAGCGCATTATTAGTTCGTCGAACAGCTTGCCGTAGAAGCCTGCGAATGCACCGAGTGTGACACCGATGACCGCTGCTAGGCCGGCGGCACCGAAACCTATGGACAGTGAGTATCTGCTGCCGTAGATTACGCGCAGGAACACGTCGCGTGCGTTGCCGTCTGTTCCGAAGGGGTGCTGCCATGAAGGCGGCTGTAGCCGGAACTCACGGAGCGGGGAGAGGCCTTGTGTAACCTGTTCCCAAGTTATAAACAGTGAGCCGAGGAATATCAGTATCAGTGAGCCGAGTATAATCATTCCTGTGAGCGCGCCTTTGTTTCTGCTCATATGATGGAGTATCTCTCTTAGCTGGCTCTTCTTCTTATACTGCTCTGAAACGGACTTGCCTGAATCGCTGACCGACTGTGACTTTTCATTTATGCTAAGATCTCTTGTAGCGAAACTCTTTAAAGGCACAGGAGGGACGGAAGAGGCAGATTCTGCAGATGCGGCCACGGCCTGTGGTGCAGCAGTCTGTGGAGCGGCTTGTGCTGCGGGCTGTGGAGCAGCCTTTGCAGTTTCTGAAGTCTGTGCGGAAGCGGCGAGGCCTCCGACAGCAGGCTCTGTATTTAGCTTCGGCAACTGGGCAGAGGCTTTCTTTTTCCTCTTTCCTGTGACATACTGAGCCTTGATTCGCGGATCTACAAATGCGTAAATAACGTCAACTACCAAGAACACAAGGACATATAAAACTGTGGTCATAACAATAACGCCTGTTGTTGTTGTTACGTCACGGGCACTGACAGCTTCGGCGGCCAATCTGCCGATGCCGGGCCATGTGAACACAGATTCAACTACGACAGAACCAGCAAGCTGCATACCTAAAGATGTGCCCAGTGCTGTTATAATCGGAATCCAAGCGTTGCCGAGGGCGTGCCTTCTTACCACAACTTCTTCAGGAACACCTTTGGCCCTGGCAGTACGCAGGTAGTCAGCTTTTAAGACCTCAAGCATACTTGAGCGGGTTTGCCTTGTGGCAGATGCAATAAGTGTCAGACTGCTGCAAAGTGCAGGCAGGATGATGCTTCGCCAGCCATCGAAGTTACCGGCAGGGAACCATCCGAGATTTGCAGAAAACCAGACTAGCAGCAAAATACCGATCCAGAAAACGGGCATTGACATACCCACCAGGGCAAATCCTGTTGTCACATTGTCCATCAGCTTACCTGCCCGCCTAGCTGCGATTATGCCCATCGGAATTGCGATGACCATACCTATGGCAAGTGCTGAAAATGAAAGTATCAAGGTATTTGGAAGTCTGGAACTAAATAAGTACCAGACGCTTATTCGGGTGAAGTCTGATACCCCCAAGTCGCCTTGGGCCAAGTTAAGCATATACCGCCCGTATCTGTAGAAGACCGAACGGTGCAGATTAAAGTATTCACGAAGCTCTTGCAGCTCTTGTGCGGTCATTTCGTCCGTGACAAAGAAGTCAGTGATGTCGCCTGGAGTTAGCTCCATGAGCATAAACACTATAAACGAAACGACTATGATTACTGGAATTAAGAGCAAAAGCCTCTTGAGAATATAGCGAATCAATTTAACATCTCCTTTTCAACTTCTGCGGCCAAGCCTTTTGGCTTAGCCGCAGAAGATTGATTTTACTTAATTTTTATGCCTCTATGCGTCTAGATCCCAGAAGAGACCTCTCATGTCTGTGTGCATGTGATCTGACGGGAGTGTGAAGCCGCCGATGCCATTTGCAAAGACAACTGCATTTACACGCCAGAAAATATTGAAGTGAGGTCTGTCGTATGCTACGAGTTCTTGAATCTCAAAGTACATATCCCTACGTGCGTTAACATCAGCAGTTACTCTTGCAGCGTCAAGAAGTTCGCTTACGCGTGGGTTGTTGTAAGAGGTTCTGTTTTGTCCCATTCCCGGATACAGGGCAGCGCGGACTGAGCCTGGGTTCATTGTTACAACAGTGTTGAAGATAACCATTTGCTTATTTTCGTTGCCATAGCCCATTAGTGCGCCGAGAGTTGCTGAGTCCATGCTGTTGATGTTAGCATCAATGCCTACTTGTGCAAGCTGAACTTGCATTTGCTCCGCAGCTCTGATGTTTGTTACGATAGCTGTTGCGATCTCAACTGTTTCGCCATTGTATACAGATTGCTCTAAGTATGCTCTGGCGCGGTCGAGGTCACGCTCAATCATCGGGATGTTGTCGTTGCGGAAAGGAGTTTCAAAGCCCCAGAATGTTCCGCTTACAAATTCGCCCCAAGCCCAGTCGCCGGCCGCAGCAACAGCGATGTCGTCAAGGTCGAGAGCGTGGATAACAGCTTGTCTGAAGTACCAGCAACCTGTAATCGGGTGAATCATGCTAAATGAAAGGTTTTGCGGGTTGTTAAAGATTTGGGGACGGTAGTCGAAATCAGGGCTGTTTTGGAACCAAGCTATGTCTTCAGCGCCTGTGCTAAAGCTGAGCTGGCTCTCAAGGTTTTCAAGCATAATTCTACGTGCAGCAACTTCAGGGACGAAGCGCAGTGTGATTTCTTCTGTAGGAATAAATCTTCTGCCGCCATTTACGTCATTATCCCACCAGTTGTCGTTTCTAACCATTGTTACATAGTCGCCGGAAACGAAAGTGTCTACCATGAATGCGCCTGTTCCAATCCATGAACCTGTTGCANGGTTTGCCTCTATTGCACGTTGGTTGAGGATGACAGTTGCGGGGAATGACAGGTGGAACCAGAAGTCAACATTAACGCTGTCTAGGACTAGCTCAACTTCATATGGGCCGAGGACATTGACGGTTTCAACAGGTAGCCACTGGTCACGGGCTTGTGAGCCAATGCCGTC
>WQRL01000111.1 GCA_009786775.1 Oscillospiraceae bacterium | reverse complement strand
ATGCGCAAGAGCAGGCGCATCAATCGTGCATATCCATGTCCGTGAAGACAAGGAAGTTGACGGCAAAATGGAGATTGGCTACAAATCCATGTGTGTTGACAAGTTCACCCAGTGCGTTGAACTAGTCCGCGAAAAGAGCATCAAAGAAGGCGTGGATGTTGTAATAAACCTCACAACATCAGGCGGCGAATATGAAGATCACAAAAGAATTCAGCACCTCGGTGCCCTGCGCCCCGAAATGTGCTCCTTTGACCCCAACACACTAAACTGGAATAACGCCTATGTTTTTGAAAACCACCCCCGCTTCCTCAACTACTTGGCACAAGAAGTCGTTAAATACGACGTCAAGCCAGAGTTTGAAATTTTCGACACAGGCCACATTGACTCAGCTATGTTCTACGTTAAAAAGCACGGCATTCCTGAGCCAGCTCACCTCCAGTTCATAATGGGCGTCGGCGGCTCAATGCCCGGCACAGCCGAAAACCTCGCATTCATGGTCGGCAAGCTGCCCCCAGGTTCAACATGGAGCGTTTCAGGCATCGGCCTCTGCCACATGTCAATGATGCTCGCTGGCCTGGCTCTAGGCTGTGACGGCCTCCGCGTCGGTCTTGAAGATAACATCTACTTCGCAAGAGGTGTAAAAGCTACAAACCTTCAACTCGTTGAGCGCGCAGTCGAGCTCTCCAAACTCGCAGGCCGCGAAATCGCAACTGCCCAAGATGCCCGCGAAATCCTCGGCATCAAACGCAACTGCATCAAAGACGAGAAAACACACCCTATTACCTGGAGTGCAAGCTAGGTTATCATCAGAACTTACAAAGAGGGCTGTCCGCAAATTCTGCGGCAGCCCTCTTGCTTTTCGGGTGCGCAAAGCAACCCTGACGGCGGCGGGTTGTTTGCTTCAGCTAACACCCGACGCACAGAAAAATACTCAAAAATTCATAATTTCATGTTGACAAATTGCGAAAACAGGTGTACTATACCAAAGGTAACATTTTGTAACTTTCAGTTCCCGAAATGTTACTAATTTCCAAAGAAGTTATGAAGGTGAATAAATGAATAGCCTACGAAAGGCTCTTAACGCAATCGGCAATAAAATCGCCCGAAAATACACGGCACCAGCACTAGCAAAGAAACTTAGACACGCACACATAAATGTAAACGCCCGCACCATTGCTCCATACGTTTTCGGTGCAGCAGCGACTTTAATACTGACTGTCATACCCGCACATGCGGCAATCGTAAGTTCAAGCGCACCAACTTACAAATACCAACCACCTACGCAAGAAGCCAAAACACAAGCTGGGCAGGCTTATTATCCCACGCCGGTTGGAGTTGCATTTTCTGCGGATTTGGATTATATTGAGATTAAGGATTTTGCGCAGCCTCTTGAGGGCTTTTATTTTGACCCCTATCTGACGGACAGCACATCAAAAAACACCGTAGAGGACTACGAAACCACGGCGGAGCCACTGGCTTTGCAGATCGACTACTCCGAGTTTAGCCCTGTTGACTCACTGCCCCCTTTGGAGCCCGCACCGCTTATCTCCGCAGCAGACTTCCAGCTCTCAGGCATCACATTGCTTGCAAATGAGGAAATCATCGTACACGAGAGCGTCCGGGCCACAAAAGGGCAGATTATATCCTTTAGCGGCGACACTCCTGATTTCGCAGCCCCAGCCTCCAGCCTTGAAGACGGCCGTGACCCAACAGCTTCCACAGGTACATTCGTCTGGCCTGTAGAAGGCAGGCTCAGCTCCCTATTCGGCCCCCGGCGCACCACAGTCGGTTCGAGCAACCACAGGGGCATTGATATCTCAGGCCCCCACGGAACCCCGGTTTTCGCTGCCGACGGCGGAGAAGTAATCTTTTCAGGCCGGAGCGGTGCCTATGGCAATAAAATCAAAATCGAGCATGACAACGGCATAGTCACACTATATGCACATAACTCCGAAAACCTTGTCCGCGCCGGTCAGAGGGTCGCCCAAGGGGAACTCATTGCAAAAACGGGCACCACAGGCAGAGTCAGCGGCCCTCATCTACATTTTGAAGTAATAATAAACGGCTCCCCTGTAAATCCGCTGGATTATTTGCCACGGATAGCTGGGTAGAAAATGAGAATTGGAGGGCGCACCCATGTTTACAGACAGTGAATTTTCGATTTTCGATTTTGCATCCTGCATCTCTGAATCAATCGACCTGGTTTCACCGGCTCTTAACAACCACCACAAAAAGGTAGCGTACTTGTCTTACGCTATCTCTATGGAAATGGGACTGCCCGACGATGACATCCGCGACATCGTCTTGGCAGCTATTTTGCATGATATCGGTGCTTTCACTGCCTCGGAACGGCTGAAAATCGTCAGCGAAGAGTTTAAGGACAGCGGCTGTGACTCACATGCAGAGATGGGCTACAGGCTGCTAAAGGGCTTTGAGCCACTAAGCAGAGCCGCAGAAATCATCCGCTACCATCACACACCTTATGACCCCACATCCGATATCCCCACCGGCAGCTACATTTTGCACCTGGCCGACAGGGTTTCCGTTGTGCTCAATGACAAAAAAGAAGTTTTAGAGCAAATTTCTGGAATAATGGAAAAGATCAACAAGAGCAAAGGCACATTTCACCCCGGCACTCTTGAAGCTCTTGAGCGCCTGGCTTCAATTGAATACATTTGGATTGAAACCTGTTCCCTCTCAATGAGCAATGTGCTGGCAGGCAAAATGAGTTCCACGAAGAAAGTCATACACTTGGATACGCTCAAAGGCTTTGCCAAAGTCGTGGCCAATTTCATCGACTGTAGAAGCCGCTTCACCTCCACCCACTCAAGCGGGGTGGCAGCGGTGGCTGAAGTGCTCACAAGACTTTCAGGCTTCTCTGAGCGCGAGTGCAGGCTCATGGAAATTGCAGGCTTCCTGCATGATTTAGGCAAGCTCGCTGTTTCTAACGACATTTTGGAAAAAAACGCCGCCCTCAATGACGAGGAACTCAACGAGATGAGAAAGCACACCTACTACACCCGTGTCATCCTAGGCAGGATAAGGGGGCTTGAAAACATAGCCGACTGGGCGGCTTTTCACCATGAGAAGTTAAACGGCAATGGCTATCCATTTCACGTCAAGGGCGACGACATCCCCAAACTGGCCCGGATTATGGCTGTTGCGGATATTTTCACGGCCATCACGGAGGACAGGCCTTACCGTGAAGGAATGAATGCCGAAAGTGCCCTCAAAGTCTTGGACAACATGGTCGCCAACGGCTCCATAGACCAGCAAATTGTGGCACTTGTCCGTGAAAACTTCCCACTGGTAAATGACGTGCGTATTGCAGCGCAGAGAAACGCCCTTGAGGAGTTTAGCGATTTTCACGGCTGATGCTGCTTATGGTGCTGCTTATTAAGACAAATATGCTACACATATAACAAGTGCATCTCAAGGTTAAATAAGCCTCGGGATGCACTCTTTTTGTGTTTTTACGGACTTTGTGCCCAGTCTTGTATTGCTGATAGTGTTGCGCCGCCGCCTGTGAGTATGCGGGTTTTGCCATCTGCACACGCAGCCATAATTTTTGCTTCCATTTTCTTGCCCAGGAGCGATTTTCGCTGAAAGCCAAATTCAGTTAGAAAACCCTTTCTATACGCATACACCCGGAACCTGCTCACTAGGACAAGCCACTGCTCATCCGTATAAGCAAACTGCCTAACATCAAGCCGCTTCATTTCCTCGTTGAAGCTAAACCCATAATGCTTCTCCTGGTTTCTTATGCGGCTGAGGTCTTGCAAAACAAGGGGGGATAAAATTATAAGCAAAATTGCAAAAAAGATTAGAGTACTGCCTCCGGCAAACAGGAGTACGCTTTGCAGCCCTGCTTCGATATTTGCATCCCCCATTAATGCCATGAGCAAAATAAGCACAAAGAAGGTAATAGTCAGCCAAAGCGAAATGCGCATAGCCCGTAGGTATAGGGCCATTTTTGTAACCGGCCTGCGCCGTTTACTCGCACTTTTTTTCATAAAAATAATCACGCCTTTCCCCACAGGGCACAAAACGGAACAAGTCCAGGACGCCCCCTGCTTAACTTCACCAAAATATATCAAAGTTTTTTTGCAACCTGACTATATCATGAATTTATAAAAACTGCAAACTTCAGCCAAAACGGATGAAATTGAATTAAATCTGTGCTTTTATTGCGAAATAACCTATAGACAAATTCAGCTTCATTGTGTATATTGTTTTAAGTGTTAAAAATATTTGAAGGGAGACAAAAATAAAATGGCACTGAACTCAGAAGTAATAGGAAGGATAACGGAGTACATACCCTTGGCTGAAACCATCTGGACACTGATACCTATTTTGCTTACAGTCCTATGTGTTTACCTCACAAGACGCATCTTGGTATCAATGGTAGTGGGTATTGTTTCAGCAAACTTCATCGCCGCAGATTTTCACGTGTTCGACACATTCATGCTCACAGAGCGCACATTCATGGGGGTATTGTTTGACCCGGGCGCACAGGGTGCATTTCTGGGTGTATTTAACCGCTGGCACGCATCCATCATAATCTTCCTCATTGGCCTTGGATTTATTACAAGCATGGTCATATTGTCAGGTGGGGCGCAAGCCTTCGTTGCGGCAGTTTCCAAGCGAGTCAAGTCACGTAAGGGCGTGCAGTACTTGTCAGTTCTCACCGGTATCCTCCTGATGATTGACGACTACTTCAACGCAATGGTCAACGGTACTATCGCAAAAACACTTGGCGACAAACACCGCCTTTCACGCGCACGCACTTCCTACATCGTAGACTCCATTGCGGCACCCATCTGTATCGCCGCCCCTGTATCGAGCTGGGCGGTCGCCATCATGGGTAACATTACCACAGTTTATGAAAGCCTCGGCCTTTACTATGACCGTAACATCTTCATTGACTTCCTTATGATGGTTCCGTACCACTTCTATGTCTTTGCTGCGATCGGCATGGTTTTGGTTACTATCAAGTGGGACTTCAACATCTTCAGCATGACATCATTCCAAGAGAAGTTTCATGAAACAGGCGAAGATGATGCTGCTGACTTAGTAGCAGAAGGTCTTTTGAGTGGCACACAGTCCACTAAAGGTTCAGTTTGGGATTTCTGGACTCCGATTATCATTCTGTTTGTTTTCACAGTCGGCGGCATGTTTGCCACAGGCATTCAAGGCGCTATTAGAAATGACGCTTTCGGCGGAGAGGCATACTGGCTCTTCACAGTCTTTGGAAACTGGAGTTTGTCTATATCCTTGACCCTGGGCGGCATTGCATCTGCTGTTGCTGCAATACTCATAGGCGCAAGGCATGTCAAAAACGGCGCAGTAACAAAAGAGCAATTTAGAAAAGCACTTATCGCCGGCCCGCGCTGTATGATGGGCGCAATCTGCATCTTGGTTCTATCTTGGACAATTGCCAGATCAGTCGGATATCTAGGGCTTGGCTCATTTGTAGGCACCACAATATATAACGCAGGCATTGGCGCGGGTCTTATTCCGCTTATAATGTTTGTAGCCGCCGCACTTCTGGCTTTCGCCATCGGTACATCTTGGGGCACATTCGCCCTCGTTCTGCCAATCGCAGGTGCTGTTGTTTCATACACAGATAACATGCACATGCTTCTGCCGGCAATGTCTGCTGTTCTCTCCGGTGCTGTTTGGGGCGACCACTCCTCACCGATTTCTGACACAACAGTCTTGGCCGCAGCCGGAACAACCTGTAAAACTATTGATCACTGGCGTTCACAAATGCCATATGCAATCATAGCAGCGGTTCTAGCAGCCATTGGTTACCTCGTATTCGGCCTTACAGGAATAGTATGGCTCGGCTACGCCGCCTTCCTCGTTGCAATAGCTTTGGTTGCTGTATTCGCAAGGAGCAGGCAAAAGAAAATTGTCCCTTACGTACCAGCAGACTAAGTGTTCTAATTAAAAACATACTGAAACTAGGCGGCACTCCCGTTGGGAGTGCCGCCTAGTTTCAGTACAAATTTTTGCTGACAAATCCCGGCAAAGCGGGCTTGTCAGCAGTTATAAGCTACTTCTTTTTTGCTTTCATATAAATTGCTCTCGCTGCACGCGCACCAAGAATAGCTAGGGCAATAATAAAAACAATGTACATCCAGCCACTATTTATGCCGAATACACGTATCGAAAACAGTGCCGCCAGCGAAGCGCCTACAAAGGCACCTGCAAGGCTAATAAGAAGGGTTTTCATACACGCAACAACCTCCACAAATGTGATGCACCAACTATATCAGAAACTTCATAAGAAAGCAATTTATTCAGTTATTTTACGCTGTTAACCGCTTCTGCTAG
>WQRL01000110.1 GCA_009786775.1 Oscillospiraceae bacterium | reverse complement strand
AAGCCTTCGGCGGGAAAACTCACCGTCGATGGGAAGGATTTATTTAAGCTCAGCGAGAAGGATCTTGTGGACTACAAGAAGCAAACCGTAGGCTTCGTCTGGCAAAATAACGCCCGCAACCTCATCCCCTATCTCTCAGCAGTGGAAAATGTAATGATGCCCATGCAGTTTAATACTGATAGCCTGATGCAAAATAAGAAGGAAAGAGCCATGGATCTGCTTGCCCTTATGGACATGGACAAGCGCGCACAGCACCGCTTGGGTCAGCTCTCGGGCGGAGAGCAGCAGAGGGTGGCCATCGCACTGTCCCTGGCCAACAATCCCACCATCCTGCTTGCCGATGAGCCGACAGGCAGCGTGGACAGCGGCACCACCGATGCCATAATGGACATGTTCCGCAGGGTCAATAAGGAGCTGGGCACGACCATAATAATAGTCACCCACGACAGGGATATTTCCAAAAAAGTAGAAAGGGTAGTGGCCATCCGCGATGGAAAGACCTCCAGCGAATTTATTATGAACCATGGCTACGCCACCAAACTCGCAGGCCTGGAAGGCTTTTCCCACGGTGAGCAACTGGAGCTTGCAGTGCTCGACAGGGCCGGCAGGGTACAAATTCCAAGGGAACTTCTCGACAAGATGGATCTCAAGAACAACAGGCTCCACATCCACATGGACAGCGAAGGCAGAATCGTCCTGACCTCACCTGACTAGCTCGGCTATGGCTATATAGAAATTATACTGCCGGGAACTGAGTTTCGTGGTTTAGAGTTTTGCACAGAAAGGGCGGCGAATGAAGAGAAGAGCCCCTCACTAAAAATAGTGCGGTTATAACCGCACTGCGTGCTAAAATTCAGAGTTTCACCAGTTTTGCAGTTTTGGGTCAATATGCTGCAAACCTGAAGTCATAACTGACTTTCTGGATCATATGCCAAAGGATAGCCTGATGTCTAAAGCCATCCGTCGGACACGGGTGCTACTCTGTGAAAAAGCGTGGCGGCCTCCGTCAGTCACGTCTACCCTGGCGAAAACTTGGAATCCTGGATGAAACTTGTGTTCCAGGACTGCGGCCACCCCACTTTCCCACAGAGCAGCACCCGTGTCCGACTGGTCTATAAGCAGACTTTGTGTACCGCCGCTTGCAATTGTGTGATATAATGGTTGAAGAAATATATCATTATGGTGCAAGGAGGATGCTTCATGAAAGTAAAAGTAGTGCGCCCCTGTAGATGGGACCACCCGGGTGATTTCCCTACTTTTAAGAAGGGGACACCTGTAATATTGGATAAGGACGAAGATGATGACTTCTTGGGCTGGCACGCCTGCGGTATCGCAGGGTACAAAACATATGTCCCCATTGTATTTGTCCGCAACGGCAAATTGGTCTGTGACTATAACCCGACCGAACTAATTCCGCAAGTCGGTGAAGTTTTGGAGGTTGTAGCGATTTTCAATGCCTGGCTCATCGCCAAAAACGAACAAGGCCTCACCGGCTGGATTCCCGCAGAATGCGTCATCAGCGTGTAACGTGTAAGAGGTGTGATGGCTAAATCGGGCACGCACCAAACCCCTACAAAGAGGCTGCCGCACTTGTTATGGCCACCCTCGGCGCAGCGTCAATTCAGATGGGTTAATCTCTAATTGGCTCGGCCAAGATATCATCTAACACAATAAGTTCTGACGTTGCTATTACCTCAAGAGCAAGGTCGCGGAGAAATTCGTAGCTGTTTAGCCTATCGGGGACTCTTATGATAATCCTTGTATCTCCCATCATAGCACTAATTCTACTTATATCCGATTCGTATATCATACCATCGTCAGTTGTGCGGCCTCTGCCTTCCCGTGTAAGCTGCTCGGTCACTATCTGCCAAACTTCACCAGGGCTATAATAACGGCTAGGCCTTTGTATCGCGATTAGAATTTCATCCCCCCAGTCCCGTACCTCAATACAGCGAAAAGAATAACGAACACTGGACTTACTGACTTCGATTTCACGTAGTTCAAAGCCGTCAATTTCAACTGTAACGAAGTATATCTCGCTCAAGGGCACAATATCATTAGCTTCGAATGCCATCATGCTGCTTGCCGCTTCGGTGCCACTAAGCCCAACAGCCTCGCTTTGTGTAAGCCGAGTGATTATTTCATTTCTAAAATCAATCAAATTACCGGGGTTCTGTATACGGAGTGGCGACGGAACGTGTGCTGCAACCTCTGCACTTCCAGACGTGTGGTTGAAATCTCGGCACAGCGTCAATTCAGGCGGGTTAACCTCCACGCCAGGAACAACCGGCTCGGCCAAGATATCCTCTAACACAATCAATTCCGACGTTGCAATCACCTCAAGAGCAAGGTCGCGGAGAAATTCGTAGCTGTTTAGCCTATCGGGGACGCGGATGATAAGATAAGTGTCCCCTATTCGAGAAAGCATTTCATTTAGATTCGAGTTATACAGCATACCGAGTTCGGTAACAACTCCACCGGAACGCAGTGCTTGTTCAGATATAATTTGCCAAACTTCATCAGGGGTAAATCCATCACCACGATGCCTTCGCAAGGCAATTGAAACTCTTTCTCCCCACTCTCTCACGTCATTGCAACGAAAGATATAAGCGACATTATGCCTATCTATATGAAGTTCAGTTAGTTCAAATCCTTCAATCTCAACATTAATTGAATAAAACTCAGTCAAATACGCAATATTATGGAAATCATATGCCATTCTGTTGCTTTCTGTTAAGAAAGCAGAGTAAAATTCATCAACCCCATTTTCACTAAACATTTGAGTTTCAGAAAGGGGCTCCTGAGCATTAATTGCGCTCAGAAATCCAATTAAGTCGCCAACATTCTGCACAACAAACGGAGTTGGAATGCTTGGCGAAGACCGAATTTCAGCCCCTTCAGTTTCAGCACTACTCCCTATTTGACTTGTATTTTCACGCTGCCCGCTATTTTGCACCGTGATTTCACTGCACCCACTAATTAACATTAATGTCAATATCATCACAACAAGAAAACTCCTCATTGTTTTCATATAGTTTCCTCCTCAGCTATTCTTATTGCTTACGCGGCTTTAGAACCGTCAATGCTATACTGCCATATATTGTATTTGCATTTAATCGGCCCAAAGCGTTGAGCCGTAGTCCAATTCGTTTATGACATCAAGAAGATAAACGTCCTTTTTGTGCTCATGCATAAGTGAGTAAATCCCTTTGACTGCTCTTATGCACATAAATACAATCGGGCTAACAAACAGCAACAAGATGATATGTGCTTGTGAAACTGTTTTGCTGTAATCAAAGACACTAGCAATCAAAAAACCCAACGGCACCCATACAAAGGCCTTAAACATATTGTCATCTACTTTTGAAATGCTGTCACGATGCTGCCTTACGCGTGCTGCACACTCTTCCTTGAGTGTTTCAAACTGCCTCTTCGAATCAATTCCAGATGCAAGCAGTACCGCCTCCACCTGCGCCTTATAATCTGTATGATTCTTGTCTTGTTCACTTCGAAATTTGCCTATTTCTTTTTCCACAAAAATATGATGTTCTTTAAGCGACTGAAAAATCCCAAGCAAAATGAATATAATACCAATTGGAATGAATATAAACAAACTATTCCCCCCAGAAAAAGCATATCACTTGTGCCGCCAAAATTGAAGCAACAATCCCCGCAAGGAAAAGCCAAACTTTTAATTTATATAATTTAAGCGATTCCTTAAAATTTCTTTTGTTGTTAAGCAACTGCTTAGGTGATTCATCGTACATTTTATTACGTACCCTATAGTATGTTCTGGTCATATTGCCTCCTAATTTTCCATTGATTTCCTCTGCTTATAAAACACTATCGATATCAACAACTTTTATAGCCAAGGGCTGCCGCACTTTGATATAGCACGGCAGCCTCTTTTAGCTTAGATATACATTACCACGGCGCATGAAGCCAATGTGGCGTTATTGAGATGTTTTCATTAGGCATCACTGTACCTTCTGTCACCGGCTCTCCGGGGAAAGCGTCATTTATAATCCAGATTTCTTCGAAAGGATTTACTATGTACCATCCCATAAACACGTGTCCATCTGACTGCGGGTTGCTTATGTACCACCAATCCGGATGCCACTGGGCTAAATGCTCAAATATCCTTGCTCCCACTGGAATATCTATAGCCCCAAGGGGAACAGGTGGCTGCACAAATATAGGCGGAAACGCAGGTGTTATCAGGTTAGGTAGTACCGGGGCACCTGCTTCGTCTACGGCAATATCCCTCCCTATACCAAGAGTCTCCAATTCGGCAGAAAATGCGCCGGCTCCGACAAGATGAAAGTTGAGCCGCCTAAACTCTACAGGCAAAACCTCTACTCTGGCCGTACCGTACACTGCGGTGGAGTGTGTTGACGTGGCGCGCACCGTAATGAATCCCGCTTCATCAAACAAATACACCATCAGCTGCCCGCTTTGATCTATCCTGGTAAGACCCGACGCATTGCCTTCAACAGACCACGTTACCCCTTGCGGCGGATTATTCAACCCAAGCACAGTTGCACTAAAGTTATGGCTGAAACCTCGGCGCAGCGTCAATTCAGACGGGTTAATCTCTACACCATAAACAACCGGCTCGGCCAAGATATCATCTAACACAATAAGTTCCGACGTTGCTATTACCTCAAGAGCAAGGTCGCGGAGAAATTCATAGTTATTTAGCCTATCCGTTACTAATATTGTAATCTGAGTATCCCCCATCATACCAGTAAGCCTGCCTGACACCGGTCGGTATATCATTCCGCCTGCAGTTACATGACCTCTGCCATCTTGTGTGAACTGCTCGGTTATTATTTGCCACCTTTCATCAGGGCTACGACCGCTAGGCCTGTGAAAAACTACTACTATTTCATCTCCCCACTCCCCCGCCTCGATACAACGAAAAAAATACATAACGGTATATCTATCGACTTGAAGTTCTGTTAGCACAAAATCCTCAAATTCAGCTCTGACAAAGTATAACTCACGTAAAGACGCTATATCATGGACAATATATGCCGCCATATTTTCTTCTGTCACTATTGTTTGAAGCCGGCCTGTGCCACTTGTATTAAAAACCGGTGCTTCAGCGACCATTAGTTGGGTAATGATTTCATTTCTGAAATCATTTAAATTTCCCGAGTTCGGTACGCGAAACGGAGATGGCGGTGTGGGTGCGACAGCGATTTCTGGTTCGTATGGCGGAATGACAAATAACTCACCAGTGTCAGCCTGTGCGGATGTAGAGTTACCTGCATCAACCCTTGTAATGTCAGACTTACTGCTGTCTAATACGAAACCACCATTGCATCCACTCATAAACATAATCAACAACAAACTTACTGTAACAACAAGAACGTATCTTGCTTTTTTCATATGGTTTACCTCCCTAATTTATATCGTAATTTTGTCTTTTTAGTTGTTTCACGAAAGTTTGATATCTCACTAGCCATATCTTAATCCTAAGTGCCGCCATATGTAACCTTTACAGTTATCGCACAACTCCCCTCTTCCTGCAAAGTTTCTCATTGTGCAAGCCTGTTCATCATCATCATCATCAGTGCATCTACCGTCCCATGCCCCCAGATTATGCCCAAGCTCGTGTTGAATTATCCAATCGAGTATATTATTCACATTACGAGCATAATGAAGGCTTGCGATGCTGTTCCTTCCGCCAAGCTGTCCGACACCACCAGTTGCTCTATGTATAGTTTCTGGATAATCATGAACCTCATCATAAACACATAGCGCATATCCAACTATGGCAAGTTTGTACACGTCCGAGAAATTCAATAAATTCAAATTCCTTCTAGCTGATTTGCAGTGCTCCGTATCACAATCGGCTCCGCACCTTCTGTCGTCGCCTACTGGCATCCTGCATGGTGCGGTATGCGCACAGCCGGGTTCCAAAGTCGGATTTAATCCAGCATAAAGAGAAACGGACTCCAAATTAAAATGGAAGTCGAAAATGTTTCGAAACAGTGCTGTTGCACGGGCATATGAACTCCTCATCTGTGCTTCCGAACTTACATTCAGCGCATGAGAGTCATGAAGAATTCTTGCATATACGGTTACACGTCCGCCAGTTACCGATTCTTGTGTTACCACTATATTCCGTGTTACCGAGCCGCATAACGAGCTTACTGTTATGATGCCTTCACGCGCACCTCTTTCATTGGTTCTAACATTGATCGTAAATCCGCCGCTATCGACCTGGGAATATGTCAGCCACAGCGGACTATTGCTTGATAATCTCCAGCCGCCATTTGACACTACAGCTATTCGCATTTCCTGCGCTGCAGAAGTCGGAGACCAGTTCCCAGGACCTACCGC
>WQRL01000109.1 GCA_009786775.1 Oscillospiraceae bacterium | reverse complement strand
TGTTTAGGGCAATTGCCGGTGGCCGCCCAGGGCTGATAACCAAAGTAGGCCTCGGCACCTTCTGCGACCCCCGCAACGAAGGTTGCGCCGTCAACGAAAAAGCCCGCCAGCAGGGCTCTGTCGTCCGCCTGATGGAAATTGACGGGGAAGAGTATCTGTATTATAACGGCTTTAAGCCAAACGTATGCTTTGTCCGCGGCACATACGCCGATGAGGACGGCAATATTTCGATGGTTAATGAGGGCCTTCACGGCACAGAGCTCGAAATTGTCGTCGCCACCCGCAACAGCGGCGGTACCGTAATAGTTCAGGTTCAAGACATTGTAAGGCGTGGCACTTTGCCCACTAAAGAAATAAGGCTTCACGAGAAATTCGTCGATTACATAGTGAAGGCAGAAAATCCCGACAATCACCGCCAATGCTACGCAACTTCCAAGCACCGCCCTGAGCTTTCCGGCCAAGTTAAGCTCGCCGGCAGCGCGACAAAGAAGCTCCCTCTTAGCCTGCGCAAAGTTATAGCACGCCGCGCAGCCCTTGAGCTAAAGCCTAACCTCATAATAAACTTCGGCAGCGGAATGCCTTCAGGAATCGGCAGCGTAGCCCACGAAGAAGGCTTAGGTCACGGCATGACAGCCTCCGTTGAGTCCGGCCCCATGGGCGGCCAGGTTCAAGAAGGGCTCTCCTTCCCCGGGGTTGCAAACCCCGATGCCATTTTCACCCAGACAGACACCCTGGACATGTATGACGGCGGGCTGCTGGATGTGGCGTTTCTCGGCGCTGCCGAAATTGACGAAAAGGGCAATGTCAATGTTTCAAAGTTTGCAGGGCGCTGCATCGGTGCAGGCGGCTTCATTGATATTTCTCAAAACACCAAAAAGGTCTATTTCATGGGCAACTTCACAGCCGGCAAACCTAAGCCCGAAATTGAAATCACAGGTGAGGGCCTGAAGATTATAAATGACGGCAGTGAGATGAAGTATGTAAAAAAAGTCCAGCAGATAACCTTCTCGGGTGAGTACGCTGTCAAGAGCGGCCAGGAAATCATGTATATTTCTGAGCGCGCCGTTTTCAAGCTCACTCCGGGCGGCCTGATGCTTGTGGAGATTGCTCCGGGTGTAGATTTGCAAAAAGATATTTTGGACAAAATGGAGTTTGCCCCCCTCATCAGCGACAGCCTGAAAACAATGGATTCCCGCCTATTCCGCGAAGGACTAATGGGCGAGTAGACGTATAAGTAAATCAGAAGTACGCCACCTCTAGCAGGTGGCGTACGGTTGCCTGTTAAGCCGGGAAATTTCAGTCAATTTCTGATTTCGTAAAATTTTACAATAAAATGCTAACATAATACCAGAAGCATAATTTTGTACTATTTATTTGCGTTTTTGTGACATTCGATATATTCACTCTTGTTCATATTTACATATTTGTTAACTAGTGTTAAAATCACGCAATCACGTACTGAAAGATTATAATTTTATTAAGGAGATTTGAATTTATGCTAGATCCAACCAAACACCCCGACTGGGAAATAGCCGAGGACGCGATGAAGAGCCTTCCACCCGTTGAGCATTTCCGCAAAAAAATGGGCTTGGAAGAAGATGAGATTATCCCATATGGCAAAACTCCAAAACTCGACTTCCTTAAGATAATGAACCGCCTAAAAGACAAGCCCGACGGTAAGTTCATTGAAATTACAGCCGTAACCCCGACACCTCTGGGCGAAGGCAAATCCACAACTTCACTCGGCCTCATTCAAGGCCTTGGTTATCTCGGCAAGAACGTCGGCGGTTGCCTGCGCCAGCCTTCCGGCGGCCCCACATTCGGCGTAAAAGGCACAGCAGCGGGTGGCGGTAACGCACTTCTAATCCCTATGACTGAATTCTCACTCGGTCTTACAGGCGATATAAACGACATAATGAACGCCCACAACCTGGCTATGGTTGCCCTTAATGCCCGTATGCAGCATGAGCGCAACTATGATGATGCAAAACTTGCTGAAATCGGCCTTAAGCGCCTGGACATCGACCCTGACCGCGTTGAACTCGGCTGGGTAATCGACTTCTGTGCACAAGGCCTGCGCCATATCCGCATAGGCATGGGTGAGGGCGAGAGAAACGGCTTTGAAATGAATTCCAAGTTCGGCATCGCTGTAGGCAGTGAGCTTATGGCTATCCTCTCTGTCGCCACAGACCTTAAAGATTTGCGCGAAAGAATCGGCAAAATCATCGTGGCTTACAGCAAGAAAGGCGAACCTGTCACAACAGCGGATCTGGAAGTTGACGGAGCAATGGCTGCTTGGATGCGTAACACAATAAACCCAACCCTGTGCTACACAGTTGAGCATCAGCCCTGCCTCATCCACTCAGGCCCATTTGCCAACATAGCAATCGGCCAGTCATCCATAATCGGCGACCGCCTTGCTCTTAAACTCTTTGACTACCATGTAACTGAGTCAGGTTTTGCCGCAGATATCGGCTTTGAAAAATTCTGGAATGTTAAAACCCGCCTGTCAGGGCTCAAGCCTCACGTATCTGTTGTCGTCTGCACAGTCAGAGCTCTCAAAATGCACGGCGGCGGCCCCGTGGTTGTCCCGGGACGTCCCCTGCCCAAAGAATACACAGAGCAAAATCTCGACCTTCTCGAAAAAGGCACAGAGAACCTCTTCCACCATGTCACCAACGTCAAGAAATCAGGCATCAACCCTGTCGTCTGCATCAACAAGTTCTACACAGACACAGACGAGGAAATCGCCCTCATCAAGAAGCTCTGTGCAGAGCGTAACATCCGCTGTGCCCTCAGTGAACACTGGCAGTATGGCGGCAAGGGCGCTGTTGAGCTTGCAGAAGTCGTCATGGAAGCGTGTGAAGACGAAATCGACCTCAAGTACCTGTACGAACTGGATACACCGCTTCGCGAGCGCGTAGAGCTTATCGCAAAAGAAGTATACGGCGCGGACGGCGTTGACTGGGAGCCTCTGGCACTTGAAAAAGCAAAACGCTTTGAAAGCGACCCGGCGTTTGCAGACTTCCAGACAATGATGGTCAAAACCCAGCTCTCCCTATCCCATGACCCCACACTCAAAGGTGTGCCAAAGGGCTGGAGACTGCCTATCAGGGATATCCTCGTCTACGGCGGCGCAAAATTCCTATGCCCAATGGCCGGCGCTATCACAATGATGCCAGGCACAGGCTCAAACCCCGCTTACCGCCGCATTGATATCAATACAGAAACCGGCGCAGTTTCCGGCATATTCTAACTAACCCTCAAGGAGTCCATTATGCAACTAGTTAATAAAACATGTACTGAATACACCCAGCTCCTTGCTTCAAAAGCTGCCGTTCCAGGCGGAGGCTCTGCCTCTGCCTTGGTGGGCGCTCTGGGCATGGCTCTGGGCACAATGGTAGGCAGCCTCACCGTAGGCAAGAAAAAATACGCCGAGGTGGAAGAAGAGATCAAGGAAATAATGGTCAAAGCTGAAGATATCCAAAAAGAGCTTCTGCACCTGGTTGACCTAGATGCTGTGAACTTTGAACCTCTGGCCAATGCCTATAGCATACCAAAAGATGACCCGAACAGGGACGCTGTTATGGAAGAAGCTCTGAGAACCGCCTGCGCAGTGCCAATGGACATCATGCGCATCAGCGCTAAGGCTATTGAGCTTCAAAGGACATTTGCCGACAAGGGCAGCGTCGTGGCTATAAGTGACGCAGGTGTCGGCGTGGTGGCTTGCAAGGCAGCACTCCAGGGGGCAAGCCTCAATGTTTTCATAAACGCCAAAGCTATGAAAGACAGTAACTATGCCTCAAGCCTTGAAGCTGAGGCCGATGCAATACTAAATAAATATTGCCCGATGGCTGACGAAATATTTGATTCAGTTGCCAAAAGGCTAAGATAGGAGTAATATAACCATGGCTCAACTTCTTAAAGGTGCTGATGTAGTAGCCGCTCTCGGCGAGAGAATGGCAAACGACATTGAGCTTCTTAAATCCAAGAACGTAGCCCCCACCCTAGCAATTCTGCGTGTCGGCGAAAGGCCGGACGACCTCTCCTACGAAAAAACCGCCATGGCGCGCTGCGA
The DNA here is from genome assembly GCA_009786775.1 of Oscillospiraceae bacterium. Taxonomy (GTDB): domain Bacteria; phylum Bacillota; class Clostridia; order Oscillospirales; family Oscillospiraceae; genus WRMH01. The sequence continues at coordinate 2,276 of WQRL01000109.1, read as the reverse complement.
AAAAAACGGCGTTGTGGTGAAAAACGTAGCTCTCCCCGCAGATGTTACACAGGATGTACTCATGCAAAACCTGGAGACACTCAATAATGACGCTGCCGTCCACGGCATCCTCATGTTCCGCCCCCTCCCTGCGCATCTTGATGAAAACGCAGTTGTCGCGGCATTAAAGCCTGAAAAAGACATAGACGGCATCACCAATGACACCTGGGCTAAAGTCGTGGCTGGACTGGGCAAGGGCTTCGCTCCATGCACAGCTCAAGCCTGTATCGAAATCCTCGACTATTACAAGATTGATGCCAAGGGCAAGAATGTCTGCGTCATCGGCCACAGCCTCGTGGTTGGAAGGCCTGTCAGCATAATGCTCCTAGGCCGGGATGCAACTGTTTCCACTTGCCACGTGTTCACTAAGGACACACCTTACTATTCAAAGAATGCCGACATCGTAATCATCGCCTGTGGGCTGGGCGAGTTCTTTGACACTAAGTACTTCAGCCCCGGACAAGTAGTTATTGACGTGGGCATTAACTGGAGCGATGAAAAGAAGAAGCTCGTCGGCGATGTAAAGTTTGACGATGTGGAGCCGGTTGTAGGCCACATAACCCCCGTACCGGGCGGTGTTGGAACTGTCACAACTTCTGTTCTGGTTTCAAATGTCGTCACAGCCGCAAAAAACCAAACACTGTAAAAGGAGTAAATGTCATATGATAATTATTGCCGAAAAACTAAATGGCTCAATCCCCTCATGTGCCAAGGCTATAGCAGCACGTGATGAAGAGTACATAAAGGACATGGCCAAGAAGCAGGCTGATGCCGGTGCCGATTTTATTGATGTTCACGCAGCAGTAAACGATGGTGAATTTGAAGTTCTCAAATGGATGATTGACCTAGTGCAAGGCGCAACGGACTGCCCCATCGCAATAGACTCACCGGATGCCGATGTAATCCTCAAAGCTATGCCTCTTTGTAAGAAGCCCGGCATGTTCAACTCTGTTTCCCTTGAGGGCGGCAAGGTTGACCAAGTATTCCCGATTCTCGCACAGCCGGAAAACAAGGGCTGGGATATAATGGTTCTGCTCAACGGCGAAACCACCATACCCAAGACCGCCGCTGACCGCATAGCTGTTTTTGACATAATAATGGCCAAGGCGAAGCAGTACGGCATTGAGGATAAGCGTATCCACATTGACCCGCTAATAGAAATGCTCTGCACCACAGACGACGGCGAAGGAATCTCCATGGTTCTTGAAGTAATGTCTCACATAAAGAGCACTCACCCCAAGGTTCACATTTCAGGAGCGATTTCTAACATTTCCTTCAACCTTCCGGTGCGTAAGCTAGTAAACCAGGCCTTCGCAGCTCTGGCAATCCAGGCTGGCATGGATAGCGCAGTTATGGATCCACTCAGCCACGACCTGCGCGGGGTAATTTTCGCAGCCGAAGCTATGTGCGGGCTGGACGACTTCTGTTCTGAATACACCTCAGCCTACCGCGAAGGAATTTTCGGAGTAAAGAAATAACCCCACTCCCCTATCCCCTTTCTTTTAACTAAGCGTAAGATTATTTTTACATAAACAAAATTTTAGGAGGACAAAATCAAATGTCAAAAATTAAAGAAATAGCACAAGTGGTAGAAAACGGTAAAGTTAAACTAATCGAAGGTCTTGTTCAAGAAGCACTCGATGCAGGCGATGACCCCAATGCAATCCTCAATGACGGCATGATCGGCGCAATGTCAATAGTAGGCGCAAAATTCCAAGCTAACGAAATTTTCGTACCTGAAATGCTAGTAGCCGCAAAAACAATGAAAAAAGGCGTAGAAGTGCTCCGCCCGCATCTCGCAGGCGACAGCGTCGGCAAAAACGGCAAGTACATCATCGGCACAGTAGCAGGCGACTTGCACGATATCGGCAAGAACCTAGTAGCCCTGATGATTGAATCAGCTGGTTTTGAAATTCTTGACCTAGGCGTTGACGTTCCTGCTGAGAAGTTCGTAGAAGCTGTCAAGGCAAATCCTGACTGTAAAGTTGTTGGAGCATCTGCTCTTCTCACAACCACAATGGATTCACTCAAGAACACAGTTCAAACAATGATCGACGCTGGCTGCAAATCCCAAGTTAAAATCATGGTCGGCGGTGCCCCTATAACTCAAGAATTCGCAGACGAAATCGGCGCCGATGCCTACACAACCGATGCAGGCTCCGCAGCAGTAAAAGCAGTAGAGCTGGTATCATAGTTTTATAGATTCACACAAGCATACATAAAACCCGCCCCCGCAG
>WQRL01000108.1 GCA_009786775.1 Oscillospiraceae bacterium | reverse complement strand
CGGCATAACAGGAATTCTAATTTGAAACTTACCTCCGTGCGCTGCGATTTTCCGCGCATTTTCTAAAATCCGTTCGTTCGGCACACCGATAACCTGTTTGTGCAAGCCGCTGTCAATGCCTTTGATATCGTAAAGGAATAAATCTGTATACGGGAGGATGGATTCAATAACTCCCCAATCGGCAAAGCCAGATGTGTCAACGGCAGTGTGTATGCCTTCCTCTTTACAGCGCCTTAGAAGTTCAAGTACAAATTCGGGCTGACAAAGGCATTCACCGCCCGAAATGGTTATACCGCCACCGGATTTTTCAAAAAACGGTTTGTCACGATGCACGAGCTGCATAATATCGCCGATGGTATAATCAGTCCCGCACATATACAGCGCCTTTGTAGGGCAAGCCGTGGCACATGCTCCGCAATTGCTGCACTTATGGCGGTCAATAGTTATGAGCTGAATCTCATCGCTTAAGCTGCCAAGGGCAGTTTTTTTACTGCCGGGAGCAATAGCTCCATGTGGGCACAGATTTAAGCATCGTCCGCACTTTTCAATGCCAACGCATTTCATCTCCAGCCAATTTAGCTCCGTGTTAAACGCTATTGACTCCGGACTGTGGCACCAGGGGCAGCGCAGAGGGCATCCTTTGAGAAACACCGTCAGCCGTATACCCGGCCCATCGTGCACGGAAAATCCTTGGATATCATAGATTTTGCCTGTAATTTCTTGGCTCATATTGCTCACCCCAAATAGTGATGTAGTATTGCGGTGCAACCGCTATATCATAGGTGCGAAGCGTAAGTGCCGTAATAAGCACGTATGTTTCGCTGCTTTTTGCAAAACCGTAAGCACCACAGTCTATATCATTAGGCGCTTGTTCCGAAACGGTATATGTATAGGTTAAATCTGATATAATGATTGCAACGCAACCATTATACCATGCTTCGCATCGTGAAAAGCACAACAGTTTGTTACCATACTGAAGGAAAGAACGGCTACAGGCTGTGCCAAAGTGGAGGCGCGCATTGCGCGCCCGTTAAAGCAAAAAGCAAAATTCACAAAATGTTCACATTTCTGCCAACTCTTTGAAAAGGTAGACTCCTCTTGTAATATGTCCCGCCCTAATGATTAAAAGCAATATGAAAAACTCCCCAAATGATGAAAAATTCAACACACTCCCTAATTTGCAAGCATCAGGTAAAATATTTATAGGGCTATTGCGCCTGCAAATATTGAAAAAAAAGGGAGAATGTGCTAAAATTCAAGCACAAGTGATTCACATGAACAAAATTGATTTCGACAGAAAAATTCTGCCCGTCAAGTCAGATATTATCTTCAAAATTTTCTTCGCTGACGAAAGAAACATAGAGTTTCTCACCGATTTTCTAAAATCCGCCCTGCAAATCCCGCCCCAAGAATATCAAGAACTCACTATTGCGGAAGGAGAAACAGAATTGGACACTATAGCTGCTAAAAACCCTGTTATCAGCAAGGCCGTATCACGCCTTAAAGAGCTATCAGCCGATGAACAAGTGCGTGATGCCTACTTCGAACGCGAATTAGCCCGCATGGATTCCGAAGTCCGCGAAGATGCCGCACACTCCAGGGGGCTTGCAAAGGGACATATCGAAATCCAAAAGCAAGTCATACAAAACGCTCTCAAAATGAACATGTCCATCGAAGACATCTCAAATCTCACAGGTCTTACGAGCGAGGAAATTGACGAAATGGGGGGTGCCTGAGATGAGTGAGGCAGTAAGAGCATATCGCCATGTGGCGGCATCTGATGAATTTAAGGAAATAGAGCGGGCACTTTCAAAAGCCAGGCATGAAGAGGCGCAAGCGCTTAGTGATGCGCGGCATGAGGGCATTGAGTTGGGCACAGAGCTTGAGCGGGAAAAATGGGAGAGCATTGTTGCGGAGAAAAACGTAGCACTAGCTGATAAGGATGCTCTTATAGCGAAATTAAAGGCTCAGCTTGGGGAGTAAGCTAATCAGCCGAAACATCAGTCACCCTCCCCTGTCTAATTAATGGCTAGACAGGGGAGTTTTTCTGCCCTGTTTCTGGCAGTTTACAACACGCCTTACAAAAGTTTGACTTGGCTGGCTTGATTTGCTAGAATGGGAGCGTTAGGCTGTTAGGCTGTCTTATTTCCTGGTTAAAGGAGTTTTGAGCACATGTGGCTTGCTGATAAATGGAGGGACTATGAGCTCCTCGACTGTTCCGGTGGTGAAAAATTGGAGCGGTGGGGGGAGTTTGTTTTGGTCCGCCCTGATCCGCAGGCTATTTGGGATACGGCCCGGGAGCATCCGGGCTGGCTTAGTGCCGACGCGGTTTATAGGCGCTCTCAGACAGGCGGCGGTGAATGGCAGAAGAAAAATGTGCCAAGTAGCTGGCAGGTGGGCTATGGCAGCCTTAACTTCAATGTCAGCTTAATGAATTTTAAGCATACGGGGCTTTTTCCTGAACAGGCTGTCAACTGGGATTTTATTTCTGATAAAATTAAGTCGGCAAATAGGGAAATCAGCGTTCTCAACCTCTTTGCTTACACCGGCGGGGCTACCGTTGCTGCATCGGCGGCAGGGGCTAATGTCTGCCATGTGGATGCGGCCAAGGGGATGGTTTCCAGAGCTCGTGAAAATGCCGCAGCTTCGGGGCTCTCAGAGAGGCCGGTGCGCTGGATTATTGATGACTGCGCAAAGTTTGTGGAGCGCGAGATTAGGCGCGGGCGCAAATATGATGCTCTCATAATGGATCCGCCGTCCTACGGGCGGGGGCCTTCAGGCGAGGTTTGGAAGCTGGAGGATTCACTTTTTGATTTTGTGAGGCTCTGCTCAGGGGTTTTGAGCGACGACCCGCTTTTTGTTCTTATTAATTCTTACACGACGGGGCTTTCGGCTTCGACGATTTCTTATATTACGCAGGTTGTTTTGGGCGGGCAGGCGGAAAGCCGTGAGCTGGGGCTTCCTGTTACAGCCAGCGGGCTGGCGCTGCCCTGCGGTGCGGCGTGCAGGTGGACACCATAATGCGGCAAGTAGCCGGCTGCCGGCACCCTTGGCGTGCAGGGCACTTCGCGCATATGCAGAAAGCCCAGCAGATACACAAGGCAATGCTGTAATTAGGAGGAGCCGTCCATATGGTTCAGATCAAAACTGATAATTTACAATTTTCATACACTTCGGCTGTAGACTCTGAGCAGAAGATTGTTTTGCGCGGGCTAGACCTTGAGATTGAGAAAGGGACTTTTGTGGCTGTTTTGGGGCATAATGGTTCCGGAAAGTCTACGCTTGCAAAGCATTTTAATGCTATTTTGCTCCCGCAGGGCGGAGCTGTCTATGTGGGCGGTCTGAATACTTCGGATGAGAGTCTTATTTTGGAAATCAGGCGCAGGGTTGGGATGGTTTTTCAAAACCCCGACAATCAGATTGTGGCCACCGTTGTGGAAGAGGATGTGGCTTTTGCCCCTGAGAACTTGGGCTACCCCCCTGCTGAAATCCGCAGACGGGTGGACGAGGCTCTGCAAAATGTGGGGATGTATGAGTACCGCAACCACGCCCCTCACCTGCTCTCAGGCGGTCAGAAGCAGAGGGTGGCCATTGCCGGGGTGCTGGCTATGGAGCCTGAATGCGTTGTGTTCGATGAGCCCACCGCCATGCTCGACCCCAAAGGACGCGAGAGCATCGTAAAAGTAATCCGCAAGCTCAGAAATGAACTGGGTGTCACTGTTGTGCTAATAACTCACCATATGGACGAGGCTGTTTCGGCTGACAGAGTCGTGGTGATGTCTTCAGGTGAAATAATAATGGACGGCACTCCCCGGGAGGTCTTCATGGATGAAATCACGCTGCGGGCGGCAGGCTTGGATATCCCCGAAACTACTTCGCTTATTCATTCACTCAGGGAGGACGGTATGGACCTTCCCTTGTCGGCTCTCACTGTAGAGGAATGTGCCGAGGCAATTTTCGTAGCTATGAAGGAGGGCGCTTAAATGGCTACTGCAACTATTTTTCAAATTGTAGTGACTGCCCTGCTGTGGATTGCCACGTTTATCTTCTTGCTCGGCTATGGTAAAATATTAGGGCTGGGCTTGGCAGTCGCGCCGCTTCTTGAGGAAGAGGGGCGCGAAGAAGAAATCAAGGTTCAGGGCAAGTATATTGCTCTCAGGCTACTTTTGCCCCTATCCATAATATTTACAGTTCTCACAGTGGGCGAAATAATTGAGGCTCCCTGGTGGCAGTATCTCGTCGCAACTCCGTGGCTGGGCATACTGTCCTTCGTTATATTGTTTGGCTATGCTTTCTTTATTGTAACCCGGATAAACAACGGCAAGTACAAGGGGCAAGGCAGGGGAAAATAAGAGGGAATATTACATTGGCATTATTAAAAACTCAAAATTTAACACATACCTACAGCGCCGGCACCCCTTTTGAGCGGGTCGCCATTTCCGGCATTGACTTCTCCGTGGAGCAGGGCGAGTACGTGGGTATAATAGGCGCTACAGGCTCCGGCAAGTCCACGTTTATCCAGCATCTAAACGGCCTTATTAAACCTACCTCCGGACAGGTTCTTTTCGCAGGCCGGGATATTCACGAATCCAAGTCGTACACCCGCGAATCCAGATTCAAGGTCGGCCTCGTGTTCCAGTACCCTGAGTACCAGCTATTTGAAGCTACAGTCTTTGAGGATATAGCCTTTGGGCCGAAAAATATGAAGCTCCCTGAGGATGAGGTCAAAGAGCGCGTGCTGGAGGCTGCGGGTTTTGCAGGGCTCCACGGGGCGCTGCTGGAAAAGTCGCCTTTTGAGCTCTCGGGCGGAGAGAAACGCCGGGCGGCAATTGCAGGGGTCATTGCGATGCGCCCCGAGGTGCTTATTCTCGATGAACCTACTGCGGGGCTTGACCCCCGGGGCCGTGAAGAGATTATCCGGAATATTATGAATTACAAAAACGCCCATAACGCCACCATTATAATGGTGACTCACGATATGGAAGAAATCGCCCGAAGCGTGGACAGGATTGTACTGTTTCACAGCGGGAAAGTGACTCTTGAGGGGACTCCTGCACAAATTTTTGCCGAAAACAAACTTCTGGGTGAGCTAGGTTTATCGGCGCCTAAGGTAACTCTCGTCGCTGAGAGGCTGCGGGAGTTGGGACTGGACATTCACAGGGATGTGTTCACCGTCGAAGGGCTCCGGGAAGAGCTCCGCCGCCTTAGAGGGGAGCCTGCCCATGCTTAAAGACATAACTTTGGGGCAATTTTTCCCCGGAAACACCATAGTCCACAGGCTCGACCCCAGGGTCAAGCTCCTTCTGACCCTCGTCTACATAACCGCCTTGTTTATCGCCCAGGGGCTGCTGGGGTACATCCTCATGCTGGCCGTGCTGCTCACCTGCCTGAGCCTTTCCAAAATAGGCCCTAAGACGGTGCTGCGCGGGCTGAGGCCTGTGATTATAATTATTTTGTTAACAGTCATTTTGAACGTATTTTTCATCAGGGGCGAAACCGTGCTCTTTGAGTGGAGGTTTATAGTAATAACCCGCGAGGGGCTGGTTACTGCCGGATTCATGGCTTCGCGGCTCATAATGCTCATCATTGGCACATTTCTCCTGACCTACACCACCTCCCCCATAGCCCTGACTGACGGGCTGGAGCAGATGCTAAACCCCTTGAAAAAAATAAAGCTGCCCATTCATGAGCTGGCGATGATGATGAGCATAGCCCTGAGGTTTATCCCAACCCTTATTGAAGAAACCGACAAGATTATGAGCGCCCAGAAAGCGCGGGGCATTGATTTTGAAACAGGAGGCCTCATTTCGAGAGCCAGGGCTGTAGTCCCGCTTATTATCCCGCTCTTTATAAGCGCATTCCGCAGGGCTGACGAGCTGGCGACGGCCATGGAGAGCCGCTGCTACCACGGGGGCGAGGGGCGCACCAGGATGAAAACCCTAAAGGCCGCATGGCAGGATTATACTGCTCTGCTGCTGGGGGCGGGCATTATCGCGGCTGTTATAATTTTGCGCAATGTGAGCTTTGGTATATTATGAGAAATATTGCTGCTAGAATAATGTATGACGGTACTAATTACCACGGCTGGCAGGTTCAGAAAACCGAGGTTACAATCTGCGGCACTATTGAAGAGGCTCTGAGCAAGCTCTGCGGCCATACCGTGAAGGTCAGCGGCTGCGGAAGGACGGATGCAGGGGTACATGCCGAGCGCTACTGCGCGAATTTCAAGATTGATTCCGGCATTCCTGCCGAGCGGATCCCTCTCGCCGTAAATTCCCTGCTGCCGCCGGATATAGCTTTTCAGGAGGCGGTGGATGTCCCCGGTAACTTTGATGCCAATATTTCTTCCATAAAGAAGGAGTACACATATAGAATCCTCACTTCCCGCATAAGAAACCCCTTCTACGCCTCCAGAGCCTTTCTCTACCCTAAGAAAC
>WQRL01000107.1 GCA_009786775.1 Oscillospiraceae bacterium | reverse complement strand
ATTTGTAGCCGTTGTCTGGGCAGGCTCGCGGGCGTTAATTTGAGCTTGCAGCTTGCCGATAGCACCGATTATTCTGTCCCCCGCCACTACGGCCGCATTTGTGCCTAGTGAAAAACCCGTAAGCAATGTATTTCTTGCAGCTCTTGCTAAATTGGCTGCGGTCGGAGACCTTTGGACTCCGTCAGTACCTGCATCTATAATGGCGTCCGAAAATGCAGGAGCACTGCCGACAGCTGCGCTCAAATTGTTAATTTGAGCCTGTAGCTTGCCAATGGCTTGAATTATTCTATCCCCCGCCACTACGGTAGAATTCGCCCCCAAGGCAAAGCCAGTTAGCAATGTATTTCGCGCCGCTCTCGCTAAGAGAGCAGGAGTAAACCTTCTCACCGCTACCGACGTGCCTGCGTCAATTTCTGCCTGGGTCGCCGTTGTCTGCAAAGGCTCCCGCTCATTAGCAGTGCGCTGGGCTTGATTTGCCAGCCTTACAGCTTCGTCTGCGGTCGTACTGACTTCGTGGACATACGTCCCAAGGGTATTCAGGGATGATTGAAGCTGTTGGATATATCTTGTGAAATTTTCTATCCGCACAAATTCGTCAGGGTTGACCTCTACAGTCCTCACCCTGACCCACGTATTATTTACAGTGCGGCGATATACAGTTGATGCACTATCGTTAGTTTCATCAACCAAAACTAAAAATAGTGCATCTATGGGAAAGTCTGCCGGATCAGGCAGACTTTCATGGTTGGGTACAATCCCGATAATATCTAGCCCGAGCATCGCGCGGAGTATGCTCCTGAGCTTTTCGATGGCGTGCCTCAATATCTCAACGTTGTTGATGATTCTTTCGAGCCGCGGATTAACGTCTTTTGAGGCTTCCACAAAGTCAGCATCAAGGATTATCGGGATGTTCGGGTCGTACTCATGCGCAGGATTAATATGGTACGCAGGCCTATTCCCGTCTATTGGCGGTAAACTCATTGTTTCACCCCCCTAAAATCTGTCATCAAAGGTGAACGTCAGCCCTATCCCGGGGCTCTTGTTGACCGGTAAAAAGGTCTTGATTGCGTGAGCATCGCCGTTGACATCAATAAGGGCCGCCTCGCTGATTGATTCCCCTGGCAAATCATCGAGCGGGATTGTGGTCACATATCTTGCAGTTGTTGGCGGGTCAACAGGGAAAGACAGCTCCGCAATGGGATATCTGCCTACTTCGCTGTTAAGCGAAGCCTGTGTTTCTTTCGGCGGTATTTCCGTGTAGATAGGCCTCCCGCGGTCGTCCACGCCGTCAAAGGTTACTCCCCCATTGCCGAATGCAACATGCGTAATATGCGGCATTACAGACAGCTCGCCGCTTGTAATTTTTGCTAGAAGCACTCTCCTGTGGATAAGTATGATGCTGTTTCTATTTTCTTCCATTATATTTCCTCCATTGTAGAGCCTCGCCATGTATGTGTTCCGTCAAAGGATATCGAGCCGTCAAAGACTATATCCCTGCTCTGGACAATCTCCATTGGCGGCTGTTTTGTTAGCGCTGATAAGTGGACAGTAAGATCTTTCAGTCCGTAGTCGCTTCCATTTTCAAAGGTTTTAGGGCTAAAACGCACATCAGGCATAAATATTCTGTGGTGAATTTTTTCACGCAGCCAGATTTCGCGTTCTCCCCACTGCCTCTGACCATTCCACTGCACAACCCCATTCCAGCGCGGGGGCGGTGGTCGGTTCGGCAAGATTGGATATGTGATATTTGGAAATGATAGGTCAACCCCAAGGTTCACAAAGACAAATTGATTCCGATTTATGAAATCTTTTATGCTAGGCACTGCCCGGATATCCTCGAACCATGACCTGACATTTTTTTCTTCGAGAATGGTTATCCGCACATTGTTCAGATTCTCTTCGCTTAGGTCGTCCGAATACAAAATGACTCTAAAAAAGTACGGCTCACCACCGTACTCAAACCATTCCTCCACTCGGCTATTTGGGAAAAATATTGCAATCATTTCTTCCAGGGCCGCGGGGGTTCCTCTTCGCCTGTGCCATAATAGCGCATATTTTACAATGGCCCTTTTTTGTTCCAAGGTAGGATTCAGATGCTCATGCAAATTGACGTTAAATTGACGAGCCAGGTTTATGATAAGCGCCTCTGGCAGTTCGTCTATTTTTGACATAAAGCTAATGTCACCAATGGCAAGCTCTATGCTTCGTATTTCAGGGTCAATTGCTTTCGCCAGAGCAGTCATTTCTTCATCTACAATGCTTCGAGGCAATATGTCTAAAAAGGCTAGAGCATCACTTATATTAATCATCCTCAATGCCTCCAAAGACAATGCCGCTAGTGTCGTCCGCAACACCAATCTTGTAATGCTCTAGCACGGTGCGTACTGGTGCCTCTATCTCAATCCGCTTGACACCCGACTTCATCACCATTTTTGTGAGCTGAGAGGGGTTGATATCCCTTCCCAATACAGATTTTTGCCACATGATATATTCATCTACAGCATCTGCTACCCTGTGTCTAATCTGCGCTGCATTAGGGGCATCGCTTCGATTAATATAGTATGTAAACGCTATGTCAAAGCCTACCGATTCAGGAGCACGGACAATAACCTTATCCGTCAAAGGCCTACGTGTTCTGTCGCTGCATTCACGGTAGACTTCATCAAGGATTGACTGTGTGGGCACTGCGCCCCCGCTAAGCAGCGGGACTATTTCCACAATCCCAGGCGCCGGAGAGTGAACCGAAACGTCAGATATAAGCTGGTTTGCTGACCGTGCCCAGAAACGGTACGCTCCATATGGACCGGCCACCGAAAAACTTTCTGGGGCGAGGTGTATGCGCCCCCTCAAAGCCTCTATGTCCTCGATGTCTGAGCCGCCTTTTGATACTTCAGTATTTGACACAGCTGAGTTAAAAGGGAAAGGGTCTGTAAGGGTATTTATAGTGCCAGGCTCAAAGCCGTTGCCAATCGTGCCGGCGGTCATGCACCTTGCAGGCACTACACCACTCAACTCTCCTGGGGGGATTTCCAAGTCCTCAAGAGTTGCAAAAGAAATATTGCCCCCAGGCGATGCCCTTGTTCCTTGCGGAATGTGCGCTACCGTTGCCAAGGTTGTTGACAGGGTAAATTCAAGCATAGTTGTAGCATGGTTTTCTTGTAGCTGCTCCACGCCGAGAAGCCTGCCCAGCTCTTGAAGGAAGCCGTCACTTGCGAATCTCAATAAATTTTGCTTCCCTGCAAAATCTATATTGGCACGCAAAACAGCAAAAGTATAAGCAAGTGTTAGCATCACTTGCATCCAAGGGTCGCCAGGGTAAATCCGCCTGCCAAGTTCTCTCTCAAATCTTTCGATGATTTCAGCCTGGATAACCGCCGGATCCTTTTCTGCAAAAGTTATATCTGGTAGATTTTCAAATAAATTATTAATCATCTAAAATCCTCACTACTACCCGCGGGTAGAACTTTCCGAGTAGTGCTTGCTCTACAGCAGGCACATAATCAACAGATACAACCTCTACCCTTGGTTCAAATTCCTGGATGGCCTCAAAGATGGATATCGTGGCTCTTGCTATTGCTTTTGGGGCAGGGTCATCAATAAATGAAGCATTTATGCCTAAAGCCCTGTTCATAGGCACACTGCCCATGGGCGTGGAGATAAGCGTCCTTAAATTATTAATTATTTCCTCTTCCCGTGATTTCGGAAACCAGTTAATGCGGTCAGTGCCTAAAATTGTAATTTCCATTTAGTGCACCTCTACACATATTCTTTCAGGCTGATGCTTACTTCTGATGATATGCACCGCCCTTGGTTGTCGATGATTTCCCAAGGGATGCTTAAATTCTCAATCCTCCAGCGGAATACTCCAAAAGCAGTTGGCCCAATCAAAAGAGTTAAAGTTGTTCCATCACGCTGAAGGTGTATTAATTTGTTAAATTGCACCTGCGGGTTTACTCCATGCTGAGCCTTCAGGGTTATCTTAAAGGTCAGTTTATCTAAATCTGGCCCCAGGTATTCGCTTACAGGCTTTCGGAGCACGACAGGAGTTTCGGCAAATCTCACGCTGTTTCTTCTTATAAAATCTTTTATAGTAAGAATGTGCTCCGGCGAAACTTCGAAGACTATAACATCGTCAATATCTCTTGTTCCGATTGCACCGAGCATACAAGTTCCCCCTTAATCTCCGAATGAAGCATTTGCGCTACCGCTAGTTATAGTTCCGCTGCCCCCCGGATACGTGACGCTATCCCCCACCCTCGCAGCGCCACGCCCATTGACCGTGACGCTTCCAGAGGCTGACGAAATCCGTCCAGTGCCGCAGTGAGGGCAGCTATGCGTCACAGGGTCATCCATCCTTGCGACACCGAGCCCCCCTACGGTTACATTAGGGCTTCCGCCGGTTATCGTCCCGCTGACCGAGTGAGGACAGCAGCCCTCTCCATGGTCGCATACCCCTCGATGCGTATCCGTACGTCTTGCTACTTGTCCCATATTAATTAATGCTCACGTGAGGCGCGGAAATGCTGACATTGCCCTCAGATATAACACTGACACCCTGCGCAGCGTTGATAATCACATTTCCGCTTGCTTTTACCGTCAGAGTGCTTGAACTATTGTCGTATTCAACATATGAGCCATCCTTAAATCGCATGTGTACTTTTTCTGCACTGCTAACTGGCGGTAAACGCCCCTCTGAATAGTATGACCCCAGGATAAAGCCGTCAGATGGCGAATCAGGTATAAAAACGCACAATACCCGCTCATTTACGGCGGGCATCATGTATATTTGATTAGATCCTGTGACCGGCATGATTACAGATAATTCCCCCGACACCATATCTTCTCTATCCTCGAAAGTCACTTGTGCTGTGCCCTTAGTCGGATCTATCGAAGATATTATCCCAACCCTTATAGCATCTGCGAGTTTGTCTTGCATCAATATCCCTCCAGTACACGGCGCGTATTTAAGGTTGTTTTGTATCCGCCGCCCCCGATTGCATGAGAACAGGAAGTTGTGTGATACTTCCCATCGTACGCACCGAAATCCGCATAATTAATATTTACGCCGGCAAAATAGATTAAATCGCCTTGTACCCTAGCCCTGCCTGTCCATTCGTCTTTATTCTGCTCCCTGAGCCTTGTTCTCGCTCTTCTGTCTAGGTTTGTTTCTGTGCCCTGCCTCCCCGCATTCTCCCGAAGCCTCAGTATTTTGCTTTCGCCTGTCGCATTCGGGGCTTGGAAAAAACCCCTGCGGGTTACGTCTGACCGCGAATCGAAATACATTATTTCGCAGGCAGTGTATATGTTTCTGAGGTTTTTTCTAAACTGGGGTTCTCCGTAAAAATTTGTCACTCCATTGGTCAGTGTTGCAACTGCGGGTTTCTGTTCGTATTTGCTTTCCTCATATACAATTAGTTGTCCGTCAGTCACCTTTACCCGCAGTCCATCAGCCCTGCTAAGCTCTTCCAAAAATGACAAATTTGATTTCCCATTTTGGTCGATTGTGTCATAAAACGGGTCAAAATCTGTATCATACACAAGGGTTAGCCCTGCACCCGCAGCTATATCAGCGGCAATTCTTGACAAAGAGATGCTTCGCCAGCCCCTATTCTTTTTTTCATCTCGGATATTATTTGCCACAGGCACCGCTACAGCACCTATGGTTACAACCGAAATCCCACTTACACTGTCAATTTCAAATTCGCCAAGATTAACAGACCTGTCATCACCTCGGCGCATCCAATTTTCTACTTCGATTGATGCACGGATTTTTTCCCCTCTTTCGGGAAATAAGTCATTAATCAGCCGCCTATCGCGGTTAGTTAATGTGACCGATATATCGTCAGTCTTGTCGGTGTTGTCTGTGTATGTAAAGCCGACAACTCTGCCCGATAAGTCTATATCTCGGAAATGTACCCTTGCCATGGCTCGCCTTGCTTTCATTAAGCACTCCCCCTCCACGGCAGCGGAATGTTGTTGACGCGCTGCCTTGGCAGTTCAGGGATGTTCAATTCGCAATTTGCCGAAAACACAAGAACTTTTCGGTACTTAGGGTTCGCATCAATCAAAATGTGCATCAGGTGTTCAGAGCCATATACTTCAAGTGCGATTTTGTCCCACATATCGCCTTGACTGGTCACATAAATCATTCTGAGCCCTCCTAATTACGCACCCCTCCTGAGTAGGTGGGGTGCGCTTTCTAGTTCTCTAGTCTTGCTGCCTGCAAAGCCATTCCTTCAAAATAACTTTCAAATCTTGCTTGTTCGTCTTGGCGGTGCTCATCAAGGATTTCCCTTAACTCGCTTTCGCTTAGGCCGCTTCCCTCAATTGTTATCGGAGCAGCGTGATAATGGTACACGCCATTATTGTTTGTTGTCGTGCCATTGACTAGCATCCGCTGTATGTAATCAATCGGGCGCGGGGCATGCCCATCATCGTC